>JBBSDY010000442.1:0-4404 GCA_038240245.1 Polyangiales bacterium | reverse complement strand
TGGCCGAGGCCAACACGGCGAGCACGCGCTCACCGGGCGTCACTGTGATCCCGTGCAACGAGATCTCGCGCGTGGCGATTCGTGCGATGCCGTGCACCGGGCCTGCAAAGCGCAGGAGCTCGCTCATCGCCCTTGGCCAAAGCGCCGGCCTCTCGCGAAGCGCCTCGAGCTGCGTGCGATGTCTCACCAGGACGAGCGCCGAATTGCCGATGAGGTGCGTGACGGTGTGCGTGCCAGCGCGGGCCAGCAGCAGCAAGAAGGTGAGCAATTCGTCGGAGGCGAGCTGCGCGTCGTTGTCGGCCGCCGAAAGAAGCTCGTCGAAAAGCGTACCTCCCACCGCAGCACCCCGTCGGGCGGTCTCGATGGCCTGGCGAAAATGCGCGTGCATCTCGAGCGAGACTTGCTCGAGGCGGGCCACCTCGTCGGGATGGGTGCGCTCGTGCATCTCGACAGATTCGGCATCGGACCAGGCGCGCAAGCGCGGCCAGGCTTCGGGATCGATGCCCAGCATCTCGGCGGTCAACCTGAGAGGGAGAGGAACAGCGAGCTGCTCCATGAGCTCGATCTGTCCGGCACCAAAGCCGCGATCGAGAAGCTGATCGACGACCTGCTCGATCCTGGCTCGGACAGCAACGGCCGGCGGTTTGAAGCGTTTGGCGATCACCCGTCTCAGTCGCGTGTGGTCGGGCGGATCGGAGCCGACCATGCTGCGATCTCGTCGCGAACGTGACCGATCGCGAGGGCGGAGAGCGCGTCGATCGTCGGATGAAAAGGTCGTGTGGTCCCGCAAGAGTGTCGCGACGTCGTCGTACCGCGTGATGAGCCACCCCTGGTCGACCTCGCTCCAGGTGGCCGTCGGTCGATCGCGCAGCGTGCGGTACGTCGCATACGGATCCTCGACGAAGGAGCCGGCGTAGGGATCGAAATCGGATGGAGAGCGCTGCGTGAAGATCGAATAACTGCGTTTCTCGCAAGACGCAACGCGAAGTTCGCCCCTGATCCCCGGCATCGTACTGCAGCTTCAGGGTGGCGCCCTAGGGCACGGCGGCAGGCGCCGTGGGTAGCCCGAGGGTGCACGTCGTGCTGGGCAGGCGTTTGCCATCCTGGTTGATGGTGCCCCCGACGTGCGCGTACATGTACA
Organism: Polyangiales bacterium; assembly: GCA_038240245.1. Classification (GTDB taxonomy): domain Bacteria; phylum Myxococcota_A; class Polyangia; order Polyangiales; family Polyangiaceae; genus DASWDH01. The sequence continues at coordinate 3,263 of JBBSDY010000442.1, read as the reverse complement.
TGCTGAGCGGCTTGGCCACCCTTTCGATGACGTAGATGGCATTGGCTGCCGACATGAAGGTGATCTCCGCGCCGGCCGACGTCGTGACGATGGAGTTGTCGGAGACTTTGCGCACCTGCGCCTGCTCGGCGGGCCATGGGTTGACGATGGTGGCCGAATTGCCGTTGAGGCTCTGCAAGCCGACGTATTTGATCTCGTTGGCCTCGCGCTCTGCGCTCACGAGAAAGCCGCCCTTGGCCGCCAGCGTGAACCGGCTGACGAATGCGGCATCTTTGGGCAGCGCTGGGAACACTCGGATCTTGTCGTTGTAGCTCTGGAGCAGCGCCTCGTTCATGACCGCGAGGTGCACGCCCAGGTACTCGAAGACGCCGTTGGTGTTGTTGGTCATGCCGTTGGGGTAGCTCTGGTACTTCTGCAGCATGATGACCATGCCGTGCATGGCCTCGTCGCCGAGCCCGAGCCTGGCTGCTTGAATGGCGTCGTTGGCCCAAACGTTGTCGTACGGATGGGGCCGGTGGTTCCAGGTGCTGAGCGCTCTTGCGTAGTCGGGAGCCCCGATGCCGGTGACGCTGTACGGCCAGATGAGCTCGCAGGCGACGTTCTCGCCGTTTCGGTTCTGCGCCGTCGGCCCCTCGTAAGCGAGGTAGTCGGCGGCATCCGTGGGGTAAGCAACGAGGTTATCGAGAATGGTCTGCCACTGGGTGCGAAGCGCCGCGTCGAGGTTGAGCTTCTGGCTGACCTGGATGGCAATGGGAAAGAGGCTTCGCACGGCAGCGAGATCTGTGATCGCATTCTGGACGAGCCAGTACGTCTCGTGCGCATTGGAGACGGCCATGTAGTACTTTCCGCCATTCTGCGAGAGTTTGCCGGCGTAGAATTTCACCACCTCTTTGATGAACGGATAGGCCGTCCTGGTGAGGTAGTCGTTGTCGCCAGTGTATGCGTATTGCAGGTACATGTTGGCGGCCGCCTCGGTGCCCGTCGAGTAGATGTTTTTCGTATAGTCGCTGCCCACTGTGCCATCGGCATTGCCGTTCCATCCCATCGTCTCGGGCACCCAGATGCCGTCGATGGCGTACCTCGTCATCGTATAGGCCTTGAGCGTGGCGAAGTTGTTGCTGTACATGGAGTTGAAGACGCCCATGACGTCGGCGTGGTTGGATGCAAAGAACGAGTTATAAATGTCCCTTTGGTTCCAGTACCAATAGGCGTTGCTCCACTTGGTGGCGTCGGCAGTCGCGCGATAGACACCGTTGATGAAGTGGAACGGGTATTTCCCGTACCCGCCCGAAGCGATCATGTACGTGGAGAGGTAGTAGACGTTCTCGAGGTAGTCCGCGTCGCCGGCGGCGTTCGAGTACTGAACGAACGATCTGGTCCAGAACGCGTGCCAAAAGCTCTCGTAGGCGGCGAGAGTCGTCGCGTAGCCGGCGGCCTTGACGGTGCCCAGCAGCATCTTGGCCTGGGCGACCGAGTCGTTGCCCGGTGCATTGAGCCTGGTCGCCGACGCGATCCAGATCGTGTAGCTCGCGCTCGGGGTGATGGTGAGCCGCACCCGGCTTCCACCAACGGCCTGGGTCGTGAAGGCGGCGCCTTCGACGGACGCCGCCAGCGTGTATCCGAAGTGGTTGGAGTCGGTCTGCCCGCGGCTCAGGCCTGCGCCCGTCGTGTCGGCATACGTCGACACCGTCTTCCAGGTGTTCAAATCGGGCACGTTGCCGCTGTTGCCGAGCGTGCTCACGTCCCACAGGCTCAGCTCGAACGAGATGCTCGCGACACCGCTGCGCGTGTCCTCGACGTGGATGCCCATGACCTCGGAGTTGGGCGATCCCATGATGGTGACGGTGCGGTTGGCGTCGTACTTCGTCGTGAGCAAGCCGTCGTACAGCACCAGCCTCTGCTGGAAGGTCTTGGCGCCAGCATCCATGGCCGGCGTGGTGGCGAGGTTGGCCATCCCCGCCGAGAAGGCGGTCTGCTGCGAGGTGTCGACGCCGGACACCTGCATGGTGAGACCATTCGCGCTCCAAACCATCGCGCCCATGCGGCCATTTCCGACGGTCAGGCCGTGAAGCGGCTCGGTGTTCGGCTTGTTGAACACAATGTCGTGCTTGGACAGGTAGCTCGCGTAGTCGACGTTGAGGACGCCGGTCGTGGTGTTGAAGGCATGCGCCGCCGGGCCATCGAGTCCCGTCATGTCGACGGGGATGACGGCTCCGTCGAGGCCGATGACCTCTCCGTCGGGCCCCATGATGGAACCGTCGACCTCCGTGAAGCCAGTCGAGCCGCCCGTGTTGGAGGTATTCGGTGCGCCCGCTCCGCCGCTGCTGCCCGTGGCGGGGTCGTTCCCGGACGTGCCAGTCGGTCCGCCGCCCGGGCTGCTGTCCGGGCCACACCCCGCGGACCCAAAAACGAGACAGGCGGCGATCAGACCGACGTTTCGAATCCAGTCATTGGAAGCGCTTCCAATGGAGTTCCCCCGGCTACGAAGCAATGGGCACCATGACAAAAGCAGTGGCGCCACCTCGTCCCGGCGATCAATCTTTTTTCGAGGCGCTAGCATGCGAGGGTGCCGCGCCCCGTCCTGATCACCATCGGTCTGAGCCACTTTTGCGAAAAGGCGCGGTGGGGTCTCGATCGCGCCGGCGTTGGCTACGTCGAAGAGTCGCATCCTCCCATCCTGCACTACCTGGCCACGATGCCTCGCCGTCGGCAGCGCGCCACGCCGATCCTCGTCACGTCCCACGACACGCTGCGCGATTCCACGTCCATCCTGCGGCACGCCGACAAGTCTCTCCCCGAGCCGGACCGTCTTTTTCCCACCGATCCCGCCCTTCTGACCGAGGTCGAGCGGCTGGTGCAGCTCTTCGACAAAAAGCTCGGTCCCGCCACACGTCGCATCGCGTACTTTTATCTGCTCGAGGACCGCTCGGCCTTTGCGAGCACGGCGCTGGCCAAGAGCGGCATCGTCGAACGAGCGGCGTTTCGGTTGGCCCTTCCGGCCATCGTGCGGCTCATCCGGCGCGGCCTGAAGATCGACGAGGCCGGCGCGCGACGAAGTGAAGAGCAACTGCAAGCCGTGTTCGACGAGATCGATTCGCGGCTTGCGCAAGGACAGCGTTACCTGGTCGGATCGAAGCTCAGCGCGGCCGATCTCACGTTCGCCGCGCTGGCTGCTCCCATCCTTCTTCCACCTCGATATCATTGGCCACTGCCCGAGCTCGGCAAGACGCCCGATGCGTTTCAGGACATCGTGGAGCGCTACC
>JBBSDY010000441.1:0-4425 GCA_038240245.1 Polyangiales bacterium | reverse complement strand
TGTCGAGGATGCGGCGCAGGCGCTGGGCTCCACGCTGCGCGGAGATTGCGCCGGCACATTGGGCGACATCGGTATTTTCAGCTTCTTTCCGAGCAAGGCGCTCGGCGCCGCGGGCGATGCGGGAGCATGCGTGACCGACGACGTCGCGCTCGCCGAATCGATGGCCCGAATTCGCAGCCACGGCGCGGGCAAGACGTACACGTGGGAGCGCATCGGCGGTAACTATCGTCTCGACGCCTTGCAGGCCGCGATCCTCGACGTGAAGCTCGCCGCCCTTCCAGCGCGTCTCGCGCGCCGCAGGGCGATCGGACAGCGACTCGTCGCCGCGGCCATCCGGGTGGGTGCAGTCGCCTTGACCGGCGCCGCGGAATGCGAGCCAGCGTTTGCGCCTCTCGCGCTGCGCATCCCGGAGCGCCGCAACGAAGTGCTCGCGCATCTTCGCGAGCGCGGCGTCGATGCCCGCGTGCACTATCCAACGACGCTGCCCGCGTGCCCGCCCTTCGCAGTGTACGCGCCCGGTCAATCTTTTCCCGAAGCCGAGCGTGCGACGCGCGAGCTACTGAGCCTGCCCTGCCATCCGGAGCTCACGGACGCCGAGGTCGAGCACCTCGAACGCGCGCTCATCGAAGCCCTCGGCGGCCCCTGACTCGCCGCAGAAGTCGCTCGGCGCGCGGAGGCGTGTCGCTCGGCGCGGAGGCGTGTCGCTCGGCGCGGAGGCGTGTCGCTCGGGATCGTCAGGACGCTCGCGCTGGGCCAATCGCCGGAGGAGCCAAGATCGACGCGGGTGGGGTGCCTTTCGGTCCCGCTGGGCGCTGATTGAAAAATCATCGAAAATCATCCATGTGATGTAGATCGCATCGAAAATCATCCATGTGATGTAGATCGCATCGAAAATCATCAACGGCCGAACGGCCAAATGGACACCCTGCCACGCGGGTAAGTACCGTATCGACCTACGTTGCCCACCCATGGGCGCGCGCGAGATGCCCTGATCTAGCCAAAAACCACGAGGTGCCGCGCCGGCCGAGCGCTTTTTCGTCTGTACTGTGCGTACCGCGCCGACGGTCCGCAGCCCCGCGACGCAGACGCCACGGCGCCGACGGTCCGCAGCCCCGCGACGCCGGCGCCACCGCGCCGACGGTCCGCAGCCCCGCGATGCCGACGCCACCGCGCCGACGGTCCGCAGCCCCGCGACGCAGACGCCACGGCGCCGACGGTCCGCAGCCCCGCGACGCCGACGCCTTACACTGCGCCGACGGCGTGAGGCACGGTGACTTGCGGGCGCTCGCGGACCACGTTGAAAATGCGCAAGGCGTGCTCTTTGTTCTTCACGTGAGCGGGCGGGAGCTCTTCGTACTCGAAGCGGTTGCCTAGCTTGGCGTAGGTTGCTTCGCTGACGATGATCTGGCCGGTGGACGCGATGCCGCAAAGACGCGCCGATGTGTTCGCGGTGTCGCCGACCACGGTGTACGAAAGGGCCTTCGAGCTGCCGATGTAGCCGGCCACCAGAGGGCCCGTATGAATTCCGATGCCGATGGCGAGAGGCGGCTGGCCGAGCGCCATGCGATTGCGGTTGAACTCACCGAGCATTTTCATTTGCTCGAGCGCGCACTGCACGCTGCGACCGGCGTCGTCGGGGTGGGCCACCGGGGCGCCCCACAGCGCCATGATCCCATCGCCCATGAACTTGTCGAGCGTGCCTTCGTACTTGAAGATCACTTCGACCATCAGCTCGAAGTACTCGTTGAGCATGTCGACGATGATCTGCGGCTCGGTCTTTTCGCTCATCCGGGTAAAGCCGCGGATGTCGGAGTTGAAGACCGTGCACTCGCGCACCAGATCGCCGCCTTTTTTGATTTCGAGCTGTCCGGAGATGACGCGCTCGGCGACGTTGGGCGAGAGCAAACGCGAAAAGCGCTCGCGGGTCACGATCTCGCGCTCGATCTTTTTGGCGAGGATGTTGATCTCGATGAACATCGCCGCCTGGTTGACGATAGCGGTCACCAGCTCGAGATCCTTGCGCTGAAACTGGGCGAGCGTTTCTGAGTCGAGCCAGAGGACGCCGAGGATGTCGTCGTTGTGGAGCAGGGGCACCACGATGGCCGAGCTGATCCGGTTCAGGATCATGCTTTTGCCCTTGGAAGCCGCAAAATCCATGGCCGCGTCGTGGGTGAGCACGGCGGCGCGCTCTTGCATGACGTGGTTCAAGATGGTCGCCGAGACCTGGATGGGCGCGTCGGTGCCGTCGCGGCGTCGGCTGGCGCCGATGGTCAGCTCGCTGTCGCCGCCCTTGAGGAAGATGACGCCGCGGTCGGCGCGGATGAACTTGAAGATGCTCGCCAGGATCTTGTCGAGCAGCTTGTTGGTGTCGCGCTCGAGGGCGATCTCGCGTGAAAGCTCGTGCGAGGCGCGAAGGCGCTCGTAGTCGGTGCGCACCTGCGCCGCGTCCTGGGCGATTTGTTCGTAGGGGAGAAACCCCTTCTGGGTCGCCGCGATCTGGGTGCCGATGGCGCGGTCTTCGTCTTGTACGTCGATGCGCGTCCCGTGGAAGTTTTGCGAGCCCGAGGTGATGGGCGCGTGGCCACCGCTGCGGCTGCTGGGCACCGAGCGCGGGGCATCGACGGCCGAGGTGGTGGATTGGGCGAGCGGAGAGGGGCCCGGTCGCGGCATCTGGTAGCTCTGCCCGCCTCCATAAGTGGGAGGGCGACCGACGGTGGTCGGGTCTTCGAAGCCGTGGTGGGCGGGATGCGCCGCGGTGGCCGGGATGGCCGCGGGGATCGGTGGAAGATGGCTTGCCTGGGGATGCTGTGCCTGTTGCCAACCGGGAGAGGGGGGCAGGTAAGCTGGCGCCATGGCGCGGCCGCTGCCATCGTCGAAGCGCGCGCGTGTTTGGCCGAGGCCGATCTCGTCGCCGTGCTTGAGCAGACCCTCGCCGCGAACGCGATCGCCGTTGATGTACGTGCCGTTGAGGCTTCCGAGATCGCGTAGAACGAACTGCTGGCCCCGCTGCTCGATGATGCAGTGCTCTTTGGAGACGATCTTGTCGAGCAGCTGGATGGTGTTGTTGGGGTGGCGGCCCAGTGAGTTGACAGACGACAGATCGAGCGCCTGCTGGCCACCTTCTGCGGTCACTATATGGAGACGCGCCATGCGGGAGGCGCCATGTTAACCCTCCCTCTTGCCGACCACAACCAGCGCTTCATACTCGCCGTCCCATGCCCCACCACCTGCTTGCCATCGACCAGGGAACCACCGGCACGACCGTGCTCATCATGGACGTCGAGGGGCACACCCTGGGCCGCGCCACGCGTGATTTTCCGCAGCATTTTCCGCGCCCCGGGTGGGTCGAGCACGAGCCCGAGGAGATCTGGCAGAGCGTCATCCAGGCGGTCCAGGGCGCCCTCGAGGCGGCCAAGGTCGGCTGGGGTGAGGTCGCCGCCATCGGGATCACCAACCAGCGCGAAACGACGCTCGTCTGGGAGCGGGCCACCGGCCGGCCCGTCCACCGGGCGATCGTTTGGCAGGATCGCAGGACGGCCGATCGCTGCGCCCAGCTCGAGAAAGACGGCCATGGAGCCAAGGTTCGCGAGGTGACGGGCCTCGTTCTCGATCCTTACTTCTCGGGGACCAAAATCGCATGGATGCTCGACAATGTCACTGGGGCGCGGGTGCGCGCCGACAAGGGAGAGCTCGCCTTCGGAACGGTGGACGCTTACCTCGTGTGGCGCCTCACGGGCGGCGCCGTCCATGCAACCGACGTCACCAACGCATCACGAACCATGCTGATGAGCCTGCACTCGCTCGATTGGGACGAGGACATGTGCCGTCTTTTGGGCGTGCCCCGCGCGCTGCTTCCTCAGATCGTCCCCTCGGCCGGCGCAATCGCCAAAACCGCCGCCGTCGATGGAATCCCCGAAGGCATCCCCATCACCGGGATCGCCGGCGATCAGCAGGCGGCCCTTTTTGGTCAAGCCTGCTTTCAAGAGGGCGACGTCAAGTGCACCTACGGCACCGGAGCGTTCGTCCTGCTTCAGACCGGCTCGCGCCCCGTGGCCAGCCGCTTCGGGCTGCTGACGACGGTGGGATGGAAGGTGGGCAGCGACGTCATCTACGCGCTCGAAGGTAGCTCGTTCATCGCGGGCGCTGCCGTCCAGTGGCTGCGCGATGGCCTGGGGCTCATCAAGAGCGCGGCCGACATCGAGGCGCTCGCCCGAACGGTAGCTTCCAGCGAGGGCGTGAAGTTCGTGCCGGCGCTCGCCGGCCTCGGCGCCCCCTACTGGGACGCCGGGGCGCGAGGGCTCATCACCGGGATCACCCGAGGTACCCGGGCAGCCCACCTGGCGCGGGCAACGCTCGATGCGATCGCTCACCAGGTGGACGATCTGGTGGTCGCCATGGCCGAAGACCTTGGCGCCCCCGTGTCCC
>JBBSDY010000440.1:0-4437 GCA_038240245.1 Polyangiales bacterium | reverse complement strand
CGCGAAGCACCTGGGCATCGAAGGTGAAGCGAATGCCCCCACCGCCGTCGTCGAGCCGCTGACCGCCCCCTCCTGCGTTGAATCCGCCACCACCCCCGTCGATGGGGTCCACGATGCCGCCGCCGCTGGAACCGTCCACCGCCCCGGCGGGACTGCCCCCATTTTCGACGCCGCCGCAGGCGAGCGCCAACGAGGCCGCGACACAGGAGATGAATACGAAGGGTGCATGGCCCTTTCTCATAACGATTTCCGGGGGAAGCAAGCCCCGGCAGTGGGGGCGGGAGACCTTCGCCGAGCCAGGCGCTCTTCGCGAGCTTCACCGTACTAGTGGTCACTCCCGCCAAAAAGCGATCACGAACACCTGGGCATTTGTGGGTGTTTCAAGTTGGCCGCGCGTCCTCGGCGACGTACTGGCGAACCAACAGCAGGGAGGTTGGGCACTGCTCGACCATCAGCTCGGGAGCCATTCCGAAAAGGCGTCGCTCGAGGCCCCACTGCTGTCCCGCTCCGACGATCACCAGGTCGTAGCCCTTGGCAGCCTCTTCGAGCGCCGCAACGGCCGGCTTGTCGTGGCTCACCAGCTTCATGCGGACGCTGGCGCGGTTGTAGGGCCCCTCCTCGGTGAACGTCTGATCGAATTCCTGTCGGGCGCCGAGTCGCTCCTCTTCGGCGCGTCCCGGCTTGATGACATGCAGAATGGTGATCTCGGCGCTGCCCGCAGTCATGCGCCGGGCGAGCGACAGCGCTGCCTTGTCGTCGGGAGTTCCTTGAAAGGGCACGAGCACCTTGCGTACTTGCTCGAGCCCGCGATCGATGAAGACGCCGACGTCGGTGCGCGCCTTCTCGAGAACGTCGGCGACGGTGCCGCCCAGGACCGTGCGTGTGACCACGGGCTTGTGCCATCCGAGCAGGACGAGATCGGCGGCCTTTACCTCGGCCACGTTGCAGATGTCTTGCGCGGGTCTCGGCGAAACGAAGGCGATGGGGCTCACCTCGAGCTTCATGTGCTCGGCGCGCTCGAGCAAGGGTTTGAGCCCCTGCATTCCCGTTTCTTCCTGGTCGATGATGAAGAACGACGCGCGATCGGTGGGGCGCACCAGCTTGAGCGCGTAGAGCTTGTGGCTGCCGAGCTGCTCGGCGACGAGCGAGCGCACCAGCGTCATCATGGCGGGTCCCGAGCGATCGAACGCCACGCACATGAGCACCGTGAACGACGGCTTCTTGACGACGGCTCCGGGATGCGGAGATTCCTTGGCGAACTCCGAGGGCGGGTAGACGATCTCGAGCAGCGGCGTCGTCATGAACGTCGTGACCAGCGCCATGATGACCATCATCGCGAAGAGCGTGGGAGAGATGACTTTGAGATCGAGCCCGATGTTGAGCACGATGAGCTCCATCAGCCCTCGTGTGTTCATGAGAATGCCAAGAGCTCCCGCCTCGCGCCACGAAAGCCCGGTGAGCTTGCCGGCCAGGGCGCTGCCTCCGAACTTCCCGGCGCAGGCGACGACGATGATGAGCCCGCACATCACCCAGGCGTGCGGCGAGTCGAGCAGTCCGAGCTGGGTGCGGAGCCCGCTGTAGGCGAAGAACATGGGAAGAAGAAACACCACCACCAGATCTTCGAGCTTCTCGGCCAGCAGGCGCGAGAAGTGGCCGTCTTTGGGCATCACGGCGCCCAGCATGAAGGCCCCGAAGAGCGCGTGAATGCCGATGAGCTCGGTGGCAAAGCTCGACGCGAGAAGGATGAGCAGAGTCACGGCGACCAGGTTCTGCGTCAGTCCCTCCTTGCTGGCGCTCACCGACCCGAGCCGCCGCAAGAACGGGCGCACCAAGAAAACCATGGCGGCGATGTACGCGATGGCCAGAGCCACGGTGAACGTAGCCTGGCTGAGGTTCGTCGACTTCGCGATGGAGACGACGAACGCCAAAAGACACCACGCTGTCACATCGTCGACCGCTGCGCAGGTGATGGTAAGAGCGCCGATCTTGGTCTTGAGCAGCCGCCGCTCGGCGAGAATTCGCGCGAGCACCGGAAAGGCGGTGATGCTCATCGAGACGCCCATGAAGAGCACGAACGAGGCAAAGGGCACGTCGGGCGACGACAGCCGCGGGTACAGGTAGAGCCCCAAAAGCGCCCCGAGCAGGCAGGGAAGAACGATGCTCGAGTGGCTGATGATGACCGAGCTGTGCGCCCGGCCCCGCAACAGCTTGGGATCGAGCTCGAGCCCGATGAGAAACATGAAGAGCACCAGGCCGATCTGGCTGATGGCGCTGAGCAGGCTCATCGACTGGCTCGGGAAAAGCGCGCCCAGCGCCCCGGGAGCCACCAGGCCCAGCAGGGACGGACCGAGAAGGATGCCCGCCGATATCTCGGCGATCACCATGGGCTGGCCCAGGCGCGACATGACCAGGCCAATGATCCGGGAGAGCGCGATGATCAGCGCGGCCTGCACGATGAACAGCGCCAACGGGCTGTGGAGGATCCCCGACACCGATCCCTTATAGGCCTGGCCATCGGGGCTCGAAAGGGACATCATTCGGGCATGTGGAAGGTGGGAATGCCAAGCAAGGAACGGGCGCTCGCTGGGCGGGCCGAGCGCCTCACCGTGGCGAGCAAGCACCATGTGAGCGGCCACAAGACGGTCCCGCCATTTCCCGAGGGTCTCGAAGAGGCCGTGTTCGGCCTGGGCTGCTTCTGGGGCGCCGAGCGCAAGTTCTGGGAAAGCGCCGGCGTCCACTCGACCATGGTGGGCTATGCGGGTGGGTACACCCCGAATCCGACGTACCGCGAAGTCTGCTCGGGAATGACCGGCCACACCGAGGTCGTCAAGGTCGTGTTCGACCCGAAGCAGATCGACTATGCCGATTTGCTGCGGGTGTTCTGGGAGAACCACGATCCCACGCAGGGCGCACGGCAAGGCAACGACGTCGGCACGCAATACCGCTCCAGCATCTACACCTACGGCGACGCTCAGCAGAAAGCGGCGCTCACTTCTCGCGATGCCTACCAAAAGCGCCTGACCGAAGAGGGATTCGGGGCCATCACCACCGAGATCATTCCGGCGCCGGAGTTTTACTACGCCGAAGACTACCACCAGCAGTACCTGGCCAAAAACCCCGGCGGCTACTGCGGCATCGGCGGCACGGGCGTAAGTTGTCCGGTGGGGCTCACGCAGGCGGTCTGAGCGGGAGCGCCAGTACTAATGCACGAGCGCCAACGAGCCGGTGTGTAGCTCGACGGCGCCACTGGCCTCGAGGCGGCGAAGCGCGATGACCTCGTGGGGCTCGCAGCCGAGGGCCACGTTCGGCGACGACGTGGTGACGATCCACTGAACCCGTGGAAGGGCGCGGCGTAACGCCGGTCCCAGCGCTCGCTGCGTCGTTGCATCCTGGTGCAGCTCGACGTCGTCGATGACGACGACGCCCTCGTGAGCAAGCGGATCGCTCTGTCCGTAGGCACCAAAGAGTGCGCGCAGCGGTAGCGCGGCGAACGACGCGAGGTGGCGAGCGCTGGTCGGCAGCTCGTCGAAGGCGACGATGCGCCCGCCGTGGCTCTCGAAGAGCGGCTCGAGAGACGCCGGATCGACTCCGATGTACGCGTAGCCGACGAGGCCGACGAGCTCGGTCACCGCCAAACGCAGCGCGTCGTCGAGCATCGTGAATGCGGACGGCTGCCGCATCTTGGCGCAGACAGCCGCCGCGAGGGCGGCGCCGGACAACACTTGCTTGGTCTCGCGCGTGAGATCGTTGCGCGTGGCGTCGTCGAACGAGGGAGTTGCGCGCACGTCGTAGCGCGCCAGCGATCGCTCCGGTGAGGTGAGCACGATGGGGCACCGACTGAACCACCGGCTGGCGGCAAAGGCCGAGAAGGAGAATCCACCTTCCGCGGCGCGACGTTCGAAGAGCGTCTGCTCTCGCCGCTTTTGCGTCGCGTCGTCGCCCTCGCGCTCGAGGATGGCTCCCGGCGTGGCGACCGACAAGGGGTGCGGCCGCGCGGGCTCGTCTTCTCCGGTGAGCCATTCGGTGATGGCCCCCGGCGTCTCGTCGGGTTTCGGCACGCCCGGTCGCGACAGAACGACGGCGTGGCCCGGGCGCGTCGAGGCCAGCGCGAAAATGAGGCTGCTCTTGCCCGTGCCTGCGCTGCCCAGCACGCACGTGATGAGGCGGGGCCGATCGCCGTCGTCGGTGAGCTGAAACGTCACATCGGCAAACGGGCCCACCCGCAAGAGACGGCAACGGACGAGTTGCATCGCCCCTATTTCTCGTCCTTCTTCAGCTTGAGCGAGGCCGAGTTCATGCAGAAACGCTGGTGCGTGGGCGCCGGACCGGCGGTCGGCATCACGCGCCGACGGTGACCTGAACGGTAGGCCAGCCGGTCGCGCCGTCGGGGGCCGGCGGCGCCTCCTGCTGCGGCTGCGTCTGGCCCTGGGTGTCAAT
>JBBSDY010000439.1:0-4442 GCA_038240245.1 Polyangiales bacterium | reverse complement strand
GTTCGATGACCTCGGCAGCGGCCGCGCGCTTGACGACGACAACGGGAAGTCCCGCATCGCCGTATCCATCGGCGCGCGTCGAGGGGAGCGCCGCGTCGTCGGGCGCCTTCCAGTCCGGGGACGCATCCTTGGGGGCGACCGGCGAGTCGACGACGATGAGGGCCCTGGCGCCCTTTTCGCGCGCCGTCCACGCCTTGTAGCGGATGTCGCCGTAGCGGCGCTGCGCGTCGACCTCGGTGAACTTGCCGCCTTCGGGAACGAACCGTCGCGCGACGACGATCTTCCCCTTCACGTTGAGCTTGGCGTAGTCGTCGACGCCGAGATCCTTGGAGCTGATGCCGTAGCCCACGAAGACGAGATCTCCCTTCGCCTCACCGGAAGCCGAGTAGCCGACGGGGGTCATCGACTCGCGCGGCAGGGTGGTAGCTCCCAGCTTGAGTGAGGTGCCCTCTTCGACCTTGACGCCCGTGGTGATGGGGAATGTCTGACGGAATCCAGGGTCGCCCGCGGGCGACAACCCGAGCTCGCGGTAGCGTTTCTCGATGTACTCACCCGAGGCGACGAGACCCGGTGTGCCCACCCCGCGCCCTTCGCGCGCGGGATCGGCGAGCCAGCGGATGTCGGCCACGATGCGATCGGCGGGCAGCTCCATCGCGCGCCTGGGCGGCGTGTCGGCCCAGCGTGCCACGAACACGTTGGTGTCGTGCGCACCGGGTGCGGTGGCTCGGTTCGAAGAGAACGCCAGCGATTTGCCGTCGGGCGAGAACATCGGAAATCCATCGAATCCTGGCGCGAAGGTGATGCGCTCGAGGTTCGTTCCGTCGATGTCGATCGCCCAGATATCGAACTCCCTGCCCTTGGGATCGCCGTAGTTCGACGAAAATAAAATGCGTTTTTGCGACGGATGCCAGAAAGGTCCGAACGAAGCGGCGTCGAGGTACGTGATCTGTGACGCCTCCGATCCATCGGCGTTTGCCACGTAGATCTCGAGCTTGGTGGGACGGACGAGCCCCCTTGCCAAAAGCTTTTTGTATCCGTCGAGCTCGTCGCCCGGCTTGGGTCGTGACGCCCGCCACACGATCTTGGTGCAGTCGGCGTTGAAGAAAGCGCCGCCGTCGTAGCCCACGGTGTTGGTGAGACGCTTGACGTTCTTGCCGTCCGCGTCCATGCGATAAAGATCGATGTCGCCGTCGCGGACCGACGTGAACACGATGGATCCGTCCTTCGAGCAGACCGTGCCCTCGGCGTCGTATCCCGGCGTGTTGGTGAGCCGCGTCACGCCCGTTCCGTCGGCCTTGGCGCGGAAGATGTCGTACGAGTCGTAGAGAGCCCAAACGTACCCCTGGCTGTGGTCGGGACGCGGTGGGCACGCGTCGCCACCGAGGTGCGTCGATGCGTAGATCATGTCCTGATCGCCCGGCAGAAAGTACGAGCACGTCGTTGCTCCCTTGCCGCTCGAGACAGGTGTGAACGTGGGCTCGGGATCGGCCGGTCGCATCCGGTAGATGCGATCGCACCCCGCTATCTCGCGACGTGACTGCAGCGTCAGCTGCGATCCATCGAACGACCAGTAGGCTTCGGCATTCTCGCCGCCGAAGGTGAGCTGCCGCAGGTCCGCGAAGTGAGCCTCGTCGGCGAGCGGCGGGGCAGTGGGCTTGGGGCTCGCCGAGGCGATCGGCGTCGACGCAGGGCTGGGCGCGGGCGATCCCGCGCAGCCCATCGCCAGGGGTAGCACCGCACCCCAAATCCATCGGGCTCGCGTCATGGGAGAATTGTCGTCTACTTTCAAAAAGTTGTCCCGTCTAGCGCGCCTTGGGTAAGTACATGTAGGACAATGAAGGTCGCGAACGGTGTTGCCCCCTGGCTGATCGGTCTGGCCGTCTGGCTAACTACTGGAACTTCCTGGGCTTGGGTCGAGACTCACGTCATTGCGGATGACATCCGCGTCGATATCGAGCGATCGGGCTCCGCGGTCATCGACCACGCCATCACCATGCGCATTCTGGGCGGCCCGTTGCGCTCGTTCGACATGGCCGCGGCCGATGCCGATCTGACGCCGCTCACCGATGGGACGGTCATTTCGGCGCAGACCGAGGGGCTGCTGGGATTGCCCATTCCCCTGGTCATCATGCCCCGGCCCGACGGCGCGCTTCGCGTGAACATCGAATCGGCGCGCGGAGTCTCGCGCGGCGTTTTTCTCTTTCACGTTCGCTACCGGAAGAACCTGCTCGCCGGGGAGAGCGTCCGCCGCGAAGGGGCCATGTTGAGGGTGCGCTTCACGGGTCCCGCTTGGCCCGAGGGCCTCGACAACGCGCGCTGTACATTCACATTGCCCCCGGGCCCGACCGAGCCTCGCGCTCCCAACATGGACGGGAGAAAAGACGACCGCGACAACTCCGCCGACGACGAAGTCGGCATGTTCATCTCCCAGGTGAAAAGGACGCCGGACCACGACGAGGTCGAGCTCATCCGGCCGCACGCCGCGCGAGCCGAAGCCGTCACCTGGACGGTGCGTGTCGATCCCCGCGCTCTCGGTGAGATCAACGATCCCCGGCTGCGTCCACCCGCGCCACCGCCGTCGCCCAAGATCGTGCCCGCCGACGAGCAGGTGGCGTACGCGGGCGCCGCGGGAGCCGTCGTTCTCGTGTTCTCGATTCTCACCAGGTGCAAGGCGCGGCAGGTGAAGCGACACGCACAAACGATCGCCCGGCCGCGTCCGCTTCTGCCGATTGGCACCACCCTGCGCACGCTGCTCGCCGGCCCGGCGCTGGCTGCAGGCATCGCGCTGCAAATTCACTCCGAGGATCCGTGGCGCGGAACGCTGCTCGTTCTCTTCGCGATGGCGCTCACCTGGTATTTGCCTCCCGTGTGGATCCGCAAGCCGCGCGGGCCCGGGCGCTGGTTGCCCGTGGGGGACGCCGAAGCATTCGCACGCGCGCCCGCACCCCGCGACGCATGGCTCGACGCGAGCACCCGCGGCGGTCTCGCTCTCTTCCTGCTGCTCGCCGGCGCCTCGGCGGCGCTCGCTTACGCGGTGTCGCGAACGTCGAGCTATACGGCTTACGTGGTCGCCTTCGACACGGCCGCGCTCTTCCCGCTCTTCGGCACCGGACGTCGCTCCGAGCTTCCCGGCCATCCGCTGCTCTGCCATGGGCTCCGGCTCGCGCGAATCGCCAAAAAGCTGCGCAGACTACCGGGCATGCGAGCCATCGGGTGGGGACGCCTCCCCCTGGGAAGCGATCAGTTCGACGAGCTGCGCCTTCTCTGTACCCCCAAGGTTCCGCTGCGGGGACTCGCGGGCATCGAGGTGGGCCTGGTGGCCGCGGGAGGGATCGGCGGATGCATTTACCTCCCCGAAGTGCTGGTGCGCGTGATTGACGGCAGCGCCGCGCACGAGGCTTTTCTCGAGATGATGCCGGGCTCGAGGTGGGTTCGAGGACGCCGCGCCGATGAACGAGTGGCCTCGCTGCGGCCCCGCCTTCCGACGCTGGCCATGACCGCGGCGCTCACCGCGCGGCTGCTCGAGCGAGCGGCCGAGGCAAAAGTCTCAGCTTTCACCAAAGACAGGAAACGCGGCGGCCAGATCGGGCGGGAGTCCGGAGTGCATCTCGAAAGCCGGAACGACCAGATCGCCCTTCCACCCGATGTAGCTGGCGTGCAACGCGTGGCGTCCTAGTCCGGTCACGCTCGGCCCGTCGTAAAGGGCGTCGCTGGCCAGAGGGTGCTCGATAGCCGCCATGTGCAATCGGATCTGATGGCGGATCGCCGCGCTGGCCTTCGCCTCGACGAGCGCCCACGCGCCCGCCGTGCCGAGCACGCGAAAGCTGGTCGTCGCGGCGCGGGGCGCGTAGCGAGCCACGTCGCGCGGATGGATGCAGGCGTACATCCGCTTCTTGTCCGTGGGATGATGGGCGATCGGAATGGCAATCTCGCCCTGTGAGGCGAGCGCTTCGGCGAGGCAAACCAGCAAATACCTTTTTTCGACGGCCCCGCTCTTGAGAGCCTGGCTGAGAGTTTCGAAGGCTTGCGGGGTGCGCGCCGCAAGAACGAGCCCCGAGGTATCGGTGTCGATGCGATGCAAGAGGCCGGGCTCGCGCGGCGAATATCCGACGCCGGCCATTTCGGGAAAGCGTCCCACCAGCGCGTTGGCGAGCGTTCCGGTCTCGCCATCGCGCAGCGGGGCCGTTGGTTGCCCGGGCGGCTTGTCGACGATGACGACGTGCTCGGTCTCGAGGCAAACGGCAAGCGCGGCATTCGGCTCGGGAACGGCCGCGGGACCGAGCGTGTCGGGCATCGCGATGATGACTTGATCGCCCTCGCGCGCGAGATCGCCCTTGTTGGGCCTCTTGTCGTTGACGCGAATCTTGCCATCCTCGAAGAGCCGGCGCGCCGCCTTGCGCCCGAGACCAGGAACGACCCCGACCACGAACTTGTCGAAGCGC
>JBBSDY010000438.1:0-4451 GCA_038240245.1 Polyangiales bacterium | reverse complement strand
GATCGCGGCGGAGCGGCGTTGACGCCCATGGATCAAGGCAACAGCGAGTCTGACCGCAAGCTCACCCAGCAGATTCGCAAATCGGTGATGGGCGACAAATCGCTTTCGTTCACGGCGAAGAACGTCAAGATCATCACCAAGAATGGGATGGTCACGCTCCGCGGTCCGGTCAAGAGCGACGCCGAGAAGGCCAGCATCGACGCGCTGGCTCGACAGGCATCCGGCGATCATGTCGACGACCAACTCGAAGTAAAGAAATAGTCACATTCCGAATGTGCCCGCGGGCCCAAATATGAAGCAGGCCCGCGGGCTCGAAGAGGGTCGAGTCCGGATTACTCGGGCCACGCCTTCTCCAAAAGCCGAAGGCCGCCTCTTTTGGCAGCCGTGGCGACGGCCGTAACTGCGAGGCTCTTGCCTGCCTTCACCAGAATGGACGATTCTGCTGGTCGCGCGACGAGCTCGGGGTGGTCCCACATGCGGCGGAGCGCGACACCGCGCGCTTGCCAGAGACGTCGGTTGCGCGTGCGGCGCTGTCGCAGTGCCCACCATGTGCCGCCCGCGATGAACGCCATGCCTGCGCCAATGGCAATCGCAATCTGACGTGAACGGCCGCCCAGAAATTCCTTGGCGGCATCGCTCACCCCCTCCTCGATCACTTCGATGTCGTCGACGACGGTTTCACGGACCTGCTCAATGACCTCTTTGAGCTCACCGGTAAGCTTGGGGACCGTCTCGGGCTCCGCGGTCGTATCGCCGGTGTGCGTCTGGCGCTTTTGTTTCTGCTTGGGCAAGGTCTGCTTGGGCACCGTCATGGTGGCTACTGTGCGGCGCGAACCCTCGAAAATCCGTAAGACCGAAGTCGGATGCGAGGCCGGTGGATAGCGGGCCGCGGGACGAGATTCCGGCCCGCCGTCCACCGCGCCTTGGCAACTGACGCCCTATCCTCCACGGACCTGAATCTGTCGAGGTTTCACCGCGGCTGACTTGGGCAAATGGATACACAGCACGCCGTCGCGGAACTCCGCCGTCACCTTGTCCGCGTCGAGGCCGGGGGGGACGCTGAACGAGCGCACGAAGTCGGCGGCCCCGTACTCCGAAGCGAGTAACTTACCCTGGTCGCTTGGCTTGCGCTGCGCTTCGATGGTGAGCTGGTTGTTGGCGAAGTGCAGGGCGACTTCATCACGGCTGACGCCGGGAATGTCCGCGTACATCAAAAGCTCATCGACATTTTCGTAGACGTCGACCGGGGGCGAGATGGTCGCTCGTGGCTGTTCTGCTCGTACCGCCGAATGGTTGGGATCGCGACGGGCGAGATCATTCGTCTTTTTCATTTCATCCTCCTCTTTGGCATTTTCACGCACGTGGAGTGATCGACTCACGACGCGCGCACCTCGATTCGCTTGGGCTGTGCTTCGGGGGTCTTGGGCAGCACGATGGTCAAGATTCCATTGGTGACCGTGGCGCTGACCTTCTCCGCGTCGATCTTGGCAGGAAGGCTGAAGCTCCGAACGAACTTGAAGCCTTGCCGCTCTTGACGGTGAACCGAGTAGCCAGAGGGGCCCTCGATCTTCCGCTCGCCGGCGAGGGTGAGCACGTCGTGCTCGAGCGACACCTGGATGTCCCTGTTCGTCAGGCCAGGGACTTCGGCCGACAGGACGAGTCGCTCACCCGTATCGGCCACGTTCATGCGCGGCCACGTCTTGGCGCCGCCGAAGACGCTTGGATTGGCCGTCCATTCGCCGTCGAATTCTTCGAGCAGATTCGTCATTTGTTGGCGTAGGTCGGCGAAATGTCGATCCCAGTCATTGTAAACCGAAAACATGGTTCTCCTCCTTTCAATCAGCGCGTTATCAGCCTGTTGGAAGCCTTGCTTCGAGATGTTACCGAGCGCCGGGCCAGCCGGTGGATGAGCTCAGTGACTCGCGAATGCCGGACGACGATCTCGCTCCAGCCCGGCGCGCAACCATGCAGCTCGCAGATTGTCAGCGTCGGGATCTCCAACCATCGGGTCGGGCAGATCGGCCGGAACGAAGATCATCCCCGCCGTTCCGCATTCGCGGCACACGATCGGGGCTCGGGGACGTTCAACATGATCACCACATTCGCTGCATTCCCACCACATTGGACACCTCGTGCTTTCTGGTCTTGCGACCTTGTCCGAATCCGACATCGGGACGACGAGCCCGGAAAGCCGCGTCCCGTCATTCGCCAGATAGCGACGGCCCTTTTTTGTGTCAAGAGGTCGTCCCGCGCGATGCTCCACTTTTTTTCGTGGGCCGGCCATGACCCGACTGGGATTCAGCCGCGGCGGAATTCGCAAGCTCCGCCACCACGCGCACGAGCGCTGCGGGCTCAACGGGCTTACCGAGGTGCGTTTGAAAGCCGGAGGCAATGCATTGTTCGATGTCCTCGGCGCGGGCATAGGCGCTGAGGGCAACGGCAGGCGTGAGCCCACCGCTGTCCGCTGGCAAAAGCCGAACGCGTCGAAGCAGGGCATGACCATCCATTTCCGGCATTCCGATGTCGCTGACGAGGACGTCCGGATGAAAGATGGGCATCTGCTCGAGTGCCTCGGTAGCCGAGCGGGCGGTCTGAACGACCGCGCCCGCCAGGGTCAGGATCTCTCGAACGATCTCCAAAGCATCCGGCAGGTCGTCCACCGCGAGAACACGTTTGCCGTGCAGGGGGAGCGCCGGGGCAGACGCTGTTCGGGCGGGAGGCTGCTGGGCCTGCTTCGCCCTGGGCATCGATGGCAGCTCGACGATGAAAGTCGATCCGTGACCTTTCCCTCGGCTTTCGGCTCTGGCGGTGCCCCCATGGGCCACCACGAGCTGGCGCACGATGGCCAGGCCGAGGCCTAACCCACCGTGCCTGCGGGTCGACGACGAATCCGCCTGGCGGAAAGGCTCGAAGATCGCGCTGAGAAGGTGGGGATCGATTCCTTCGCCCGTGTCTTCCACCGTGATCTTCAAGCTGGGGCCCGCCAGCTCCGCATTGACCGTAACCCGACCACCGCGAGGCGTGAATTTCACGGCGTTCGAGACGAGATTCGACACGATTTGCTGTAGTCGCACCTGGTCGGCATGCACTTCGGCGCCGGGCGGGACGTTGGAGACGATGGCGATGCCCTTCTCGTCGATAACCGGACGTGCGGCCTCGACCGCGTCGGCAATCGCCTGCGCCACGTTCGCCTCCCCAAGCTCGAGATGTAGCTTACCACTCACGATTCGCGAAACGTCGAGAACGTCTTCGATGAGTCGGGCCTGGGAGCGCGCGTTGCGCTCGATGATCGTCAAAGGTTTGCGCAATTCGGGAGCCACGTCCCGCTGAAGGAGGAGCGTTGCCCAGCCAAGGATTGCGTTGAGGGGGTTGCGCAGCTCGTGGGACACCGTCGCAAGAAAACCGTCTTTGGATCGGTTCGCGATCTCGGCCTGCTCTCGTGCGAGACGCTCGGCTTCGAGCAGCGCCACGCGCTCGTCTTCGAGCTTTCGTCGCTCGATCATCACCGCTGCTCGGCGCGCGAGCTCTTCGGCGAGCTCGAGATCCTCCTCGTTGTACGTGCGTCCCGATTCGGCATAGACGAACGTGAGAGCACCGAAGATGCGCGTGTGACCGCGCAGAGGTACGACCATGGCCGAGCGAAGACGAAGCTCGCGGATGATCCGAAGGTGCTCCTCGTCCATCGCGCCCGCCTCGAGCATCTCGGTGGGAATCAGGGGATAAAGCTCGGATCGACCCGTCCGCAGTACATTGGGTACGCCCGTGGCGGCGTTCGGATCGGGGGGATAGCGGCGACCGAGCTCGCGGGCAAATGCGATCTTGGCCGGATCGGCATGGGCAACGGCGATTTGAGTCGAAGCCGTCTCTCCCGGCTCCAAAACGTCGACCGCGCACCAGTCGGCCAGTCGTGGGATCGCCAGCTGCACGATGGTCGCCAGCGATTCGTGGTAGTCCGCCGTGGCCGCCAGGACTTCACCAGCGCGCGCGAGAAACTCACGGCGGGCCGATGCGCGCTTTTCGTGCGCGACATCGCGAAACACGAGGACGACGCCGAACAGTGTGCCGGCGCCATCGAGGATGGGGGCCGCACTGTCGTCGATCGGAACATCCGTGCCGTCGCGACGAACGAGGATGGTGTGATTGGCAAGCCCCACGACAATTCCGTCGCGCAGCACCTTTTCGACAGGATTGGCAACGGGTTGGCGGGTATCTTCGTTGAAAATAGGAAACACTTCGGGCAGCGGTCGGCCCTGGGCGTCCTGCAGCGACCACCCCGTCAAGCCCTCGGCGACGAGATTCATGAACGTCACACAGCCTTCGGTGTCCGTGGCGATGACGGCGTCGCCGATGCTCTTCAGCGTGGTGGTCCAGAGGGATTGGGCTCTCTCGGCGTCGACCCGGGACGCACGCTCTCGCGCGAGGGCCTCGGCCGCGCGCGCCGCGGCCGCCGT
>JBBSDY010000437.1:0-4460 GCA_038240245.1 Polyangiales bacterium | reverse complement strand
TAATACCAACCGCGATCGCCCGAGGCGATCTCGGCTATGATGTCGGGCGCGCGCGTGAGGGCTCTTCTGAAGGGGCTGTTGTGGGTGACGTTGGTCATGGGGGCCATCGTGGGAATCCTGCGTGCGACGTGCCTCAGATTCTGGACGATTCCCGGCGATGACGCGCTGTTCTCGCTCTCGATCATGCCCACGCTCGAAGCAGGCGATCTCGTCGTTCTCTGGCGAGTCGGAATTCCCAGCTTCGGCGAGCTGGTGCGCTGCGACGATCCCGAGGTGGCCGGTCAATACGTCGTGGGCAGGCTTCTCGGCGAGCAGGGTGACAAGATCGTCACCGAGCTCGGCAACGTCACCATCAACGACAAGCTCATCTCGTCGCTCCGGGGTTGCAAGCCCGGCAAGCTTTCGGTCATCGATCCCACCACCGGCGAAGCCTTCGAGCTATCGTGCGAGATCGAAGCTGCAGGGGGTACCGAATACACCCGCGCCCGGGCCAGCCAACCCCTGCCCAAGCCCACGCCGTTTCGAGTCACGGTGCCCGATCGCCAGATCTTCATCGCCAGCGACGATCGGCACTACCACGACGACTCGCGCGACTTCGGGCCCGTCCCCAAGGACGGCTGCCGCGAGCGTATCGTCTTTCGTCTGTGGAGCGCGCGCGGCTGGACCGACGACGATCGCCGCATGATGTTCATTCACTAGCATTGCCCCGAGAATTACGGGCTCTTCACTTCGACGCGGACGACCTTCCAGGCGGTCTGGATTTTGGCAAGCTCGATGTCGGCGGCGCGGTGCTCCTCGCTATCGCCCTGCTTGATGTCGATCTCGTAGTCGAAGCGGACCCGCTCTCCGCGGGTCGCGCGCGCCTTGCGGCGGCAGGTGACCTGACCGGACGCTTCGTCCTGGGTGTATCCCTGGCCCCTGACGGCGCGGGTGAGCTCGAGCTCGCGATCGAGCATCTCGGTCGCGCCCAGGGCGGTAAATTGCCGGGCTCCCTGCTGGTCCATGCGCCGGAAGTACGCCTCGACGAACTGGTCGGCGACGTATTCGGGTGCCCCCTTGTCGCTACACCCCCCGAGGACGCCCCCCAGGAGCGCCGCGACGGCCCAACCCGCGATGGTTTTTCGCCCGCGGTGTCCCGCCCACATCCCCAGACTTTGACCTGGGTCTTGCCCGGCGTAAAGAAGCCTGCAAGGCTTGGCCGCCCGGGCCCCGCCTGGGAACCGTGATGGAGCTCGAGATCGGAATCGCTTGCGGACAGTGCGACACGTACAGTCCCATCAGCACCCAGTCTTGCCCCGCCTGTGGGCATGATCTTTCACTTTTTGCCGGGAAATCGGGGGCTTCGTCCAAGATCGCCAAGCGCGGCAGCCCGTCGGGGACCAAGCTCGCCAAGATGTCGATGGGGCCGTCGGTCGCCTCGCAACACCCCGACGAGCGAAACCCCGCCGGCGGCTCGTTTCCCTCCGGGGTGCGTCCGAAAGTCGATTCCGACGTTCCCCCTGACATTTCCGAGGGATCCCTAGTAGAAAGCTCGTACGCCCATCTCTCTCAGGAGGAGCTCATGGAGCAGGCCCGCAATTACGTTTGCAAGACGTGTTCGACCCCGGTCCCGCAAGGGCACAAGTTCTGCGGGCGTTGTGGTGAGTCGGTCCCCCCCGAAATCCTGGGCGCGCGAACGTTGTTCTTCAGTGACATGCAGAACCCTGCCAAGGCCAAGCTCATCCTGATTCGCGGCGAGGGAATGGACGGCCTGTCGTTTCACCTGAAGGCCGAGCAGCACGTGGTCGGGCGCAACGGTCAGCTCGTCTTCCCGGATGATCCCTTCATCTCGCCGAAGCACGCCAACTTCTTCTACCGCGACGGGCACCTCGTCGTTCGCGACGAGGGCTCGCTCAACGGCGTCTACCTGCGCGTGCGGGGAACCATCGAGCTGGTGGCCGGCGATCAGTTTCTCGCCGGCGAGCAGCTCTTCCGCCTCGACATCACGCCGCGCGCGTCCGACGGACCCGAGCAAGACGGCACGTACTTCTACTCGTCGCCCAAGCACACCAGCCCGTTTCGCATCACGCAGATCCTGCAAGGCGGCATTCCGGGCATGGTCGTCTGCGCGCGCGCCAACGCGCTCCAGATCGGACGCGAGGGCGGAGACCTCAACTTCCCCGGCGATCTCTACATGTCCGGCTCGCACTGCCGCATCGAAGAAAACGGCGGCAAGTTCACGATCACCGACATGAACAGCCGCAACGGGACGTACATTCGCCTGAAGAGCGAGCGCGAGCTCGGCCACGGCGACTACCTCTTCATCGGTCGCAAGCTCCTGCGCGTCGAGCTCAACTCCAACTAGCACCCAGCGGCGCAGTCGGTTGCAACGATCAGGTCCGCCGCGGGGCCTTCGAAAAGCCCATCGTAATGCGGCGCGCGGGAGCGCGGTCGTGAACGGTCGACGGTGTGGCACCGAGAACCAGTAGCCACGAAACGGGCGCGCGGTGGCCTTATGCGGTGCGGCAGAGGGGCACGCGAGTTGCAGCTCCGAATCTTCGGGATGCACCTCGCCTTGCGCTCGTTGGGTCTGCTGGGAAGCATCTGTTGCACGCTGCTCTGCTTGACCAACGACGTTCGTTCGGAGCTGACCATCGAAGGTACCGTGCCGGGGTCACGCCTGGTGCCGCTCTTTTTGCTGGCCGAGGACGGGGCGCGCGATTTTGCCGGCTGGTTCGACAAAACGCGAGGGGAGCGTTGCACCTTCGCGGTTTCGGGCGACGGCCTTCTTCGGTGCCTGCCCACCGACGACGTGGTGCCAAGCGACGCGTACTCCGACCCCGGCTGCAAGGAGCCACTGGCGCTGCTTCCCAGGTGCGCGGCGCCCCGGCTCTACGTCCTGCGCATCGAGGCTCCGACCTGTGCAACCAGCCCCCGGCACTATCTCCACGCTCCCGGAAAGCGGTCCCTCCTCCCGGCCGTCTACCAGCTCGCGGGCGGGACCTGCGTCAAAACCCCTCGAAATGAGGAGCTGATGTATGTGACTCTGGGTGCGGAGATCGCGCCGGCCTCGTTCGTTGCCGCGAGAGTTGCCACCGGACGAACGACCCTGGCCATCAAGACCGAATACTGAGGAGCGAAAAGGCAGTACGGCTGGTAGAATCCCCGGGTTATCGCCAATAGATACTTGGAGGTTCCCATGCACAAGATTTGGGGCTTGGGTTGCATCGTGGCCGCGATGAGCGGATGTGGCGGCGAAGCGCAAAGCAACGGATTCGGAGGCGATCTCGGCATCGGCCCGACCACGGGCTCGGGCACCGGGACCGGCACCACGGGCTCGAGCGGCTCGCTCAACGTGCAGACGGGCGCGGGGGGCTCGGGCAGCGCCAATTCGAACCTGCCCGATCCAGCCAGCTTCACGACCGCCCAGGAGGGTGGCTTCAAGCTGGGCCCCGCCCTGACCGCCGGCGGCAACGTCGACACGGGGCTCAACGGCCCGAGCGGCGACACAGCCGGATGCGGGATGATCGTCGGCGTGGTCCGCGACTTCAAGGGAGCCAACGAAGGCGGACACCCCGACTTCGAGGCCTACTCCGGGACCGCCGCCACGACCGGGCTCGTCGCCAATACGCTCGGGGCCGACGGAAAGCCCGTCTACGCTTCGCAGTGCGAAAAGGGCGTCAAGAAGGGCGGCGCATGCCCGTACGGCCCCCAGACCACCACCAAAGCCGACTTCGACCAGTGGTACCGGGTCACCGATGGCGTGAACCTGCCATTTCTCATCTACTTCTTGTTCGCCCCTACCGGGAACACCGTCACGTTCGACAGCCAGGCGTTCTTCCCCCTTGACGGCGCCGGTTTTGGCCTTTCCGGAAATGGCGAAGACGGCAAGATGCACAACTTCGGCTTCACGACCGAGCTGCACACCAAGGTCAAGTACAGCGGCGGTGAGAAGTTCACGTTCCGCGGCGACGACGACCTGTGGGTGTTCCTCAACGGCAAGCTAGCGCTCGACCTGGGTGGCCTGCATCCCGCCGTCGAGGGGACCATCGATCTCGATCAGATGGCCGGCATGCTGGGCATCACCGCCGGCAACGACTATCCGCTCGAGCTTTTTCACGCCGAACGACACACCAACGCATCGCACTTTCGCGTGCAAACCACGCTCACGTTCGTCGACTGCGGATCGATCCCGGCCGACGTTCACTAGCGCGCAGCGGCTCGTCCAGGCCCTTGCTGCCGCCGCCCGCCACGCGATAGGCGGTCTGCTAGGCTGAAGACCGTGCGCTCTCGGAGAATCATCCCCGCAGCCATCCTCGTTCTTGCGTTCGGAAGCGCGTGGTCGCATACCGCAGCATCGCAGGACTTCGATCCCGCTGGCCGGCGACACCACCCGTCGGCCCCGTCGCCCGGACCAAGGCCCGGCCCGGCGCCGCCGACCGCTCCGCGACCAGCGAAGCCTGTCGTCGATGCCAACCCTT
>JBBSDY010000436.1:0-4460 GCA_038240245.1 Polyangiales bacterium | reverse complement strand
TGATGCGGCGCTTGGCCGTGGCCAGCGAGCAACCGCATATCCCCGCAACCTCTTCGAGCTGCTGTCCTTCGACGAAACGCAGCGTCCATGCGATTCGCTCGGGCACCGGTACCTTGTCGAGCACCGCGTACACGCGCGCCAGCAAAGCCCGTTGCTCGGGGCTCGCCGCGTCGTCGGCGAGCTGGTCGTAGTTGGGCACCGCGTCGAGGCTCAAAAACGATCGCAGCCGTCGACGCCGGAGTCGGTCGTGCGCCTTGCGCGCGGTGATGGCGGCCAGCCAGCTTCGTAGCGAGGCGGGATCGCGCAGCGACGGCAGATCTCGCATCGCGGTGAGGAAGACGTCCTGCACGAGATCGTCCACCTCTTCGCTGCGCCCGAGAAGACGCGTGGCCACCGCAACGACATAGTGTGCGTGCGACCGAAAGGCTTGCTCGAGTGTGGGCGCTCCAGAAGGGTCCGGCGCCTCGGCGTGATCGCCGGCGTCGCGCACCAACCGCAAGAGCGGCGTCGTCACCTGGGGCATGGGAGTCTTCACGTGCCGTTCACCAGGATAGGGCAGTTGCTCGCGGCAAAACGGCTCATTGGAGTGAATCTTTCAGTGGTGCGGTAATGTGTGCGTCGCGATCATTGAGCCGATTTGGCGCGATCGGCTGCCTAAGGGGGATGGCGGGCACCGTTGGGAGGTTTTGCAGCGTGGGGGCGTGCGCCATCGTCTGCGCGGGCTGCGGCTCGAGCTCGGAAGGCGCGCCCGGCGCCGCTGGATCCGCCGGCTCGCACGGCCCAACCATGACCACGGGGCAGGCGGGCGCCCGCGGAAGCGAACCGACCGGCCCCGCCGGCGCGGCGGGTGGCGACATCGAAGATGCGGGTGGGAACGAGGTGCGCGCGGTGAGCGATGTGAGGGCAAGCGATGTCACAAGCTCGGGCGACACCGACCGAGTCCCCGACGACGCCGCACCCGCAACGGCGCCCGGAATCGTGACGACCGCTCCCGAGGGACGCCGCGGCATTCACTTTGCGGTGACCGGGGGGGCGCTGAGACTCTCCGATTTTGGATCGGGCAATCCGATCATCTACGACAACGACTGGTGGAACGACATCATCGATAGCGCCTACCTGCTCGCGCAAAACAGCCTCGGCAAGGCCGACCTCCAGGGTCTCGTCGTTTCGAGGGACTTCTTCGGGCGCCCCAACTACGTTCAGACACTGGCGGCCGGCGTCGACGACGCGCAACGTCTCGTCGCCAATGCGCGCGCCGCCGGGCTGCACCATGTGCCCGACGTGACCATCGGCGCGGGCACTCCGCTCGACAAACCGGCCAGCGGCAAGATCGACGACACCCAGATCACGCCCACCGCCGGGAGTAACCTCATCTTGCAGATCGCGCGACGAGCCACGCCGTCCAGGCCGCTCATCGTCTACGTCGGGGGCTCGGCCACCACCACGGCAACTGCGTACCTTCAGGATCCCACCATCGCCGATCGCATGATCGTCGCGATGTGCGATCCGTACACCTACAACGCTCCCGACGACTGGAGCATCTACGTGCTGGCCATGAGAACGCGTTTCGTCGCCTACCACTTCGAGTACGGGACCAACGCGCTCAGCCAGTCGATGTTCGACACGCTGCCCCAGAATGCGCTTACCGCGCAGATGAAGAGCGCGCAAAGCAACAAGCTCATCCTCGACAACCAGATCGGCGACGGCGTGCTGCTGGTTGCCACGTTTCACCCCGAGCTGCTCAGCGGCGCGCAACGTTATGACATCGACAGAGCGTGGGCGTTTCACAAGACCAGCGCCGATCCCTACGGCTTTTTGGACGTCCCACGGCAGAACATCGACTACGCGGCAGAAGGACGAGCTCTCATCGAGACGCTCCGTGATCCCGCCGTCTACGGAGGCACCCCATGAGGCTTCATCTTCATAAAATCACGGCAACGCTCGCACTTGTGCTCGCACCTCTCGCTTGCGACGGGACGATCGGAAATGCGCTGAGCGCTCAGCCGTCCGCAGGGAGCTCTTCGGGTGGCGTGTCCGGCGGCCATCCGGACGTGACGTCCGTCGCGCTCCATCCTGTTCCGGCAGGTTTGCGACCGCTCACCGTGAGCCAGTACCAGGACACGATCTCCGACTTGCTGGGAGACGTGACCTTACCGCCCATCGAGGCAGAAACGGGCTCGGTCGCCGCATCGCTGAGCGGCTTCTCTCCATTGCTCGTGGAGCAGCTCGAAACGGCGGCTCTCGGCGCCGCCCAACAGGTCTTCGACTCACCCGCGCGAAGGCAGGCGCTGGTGGGGTGCGCGCCGAGCGGCGCGGCCGATGATCCTTGCGCGCGGCAGTTCTTGGCCCGGTTCGCGCGGCGAGCCTGGAGACGGGCGCCGACGGCCGACGAGCTCAACCGATACGGCGACTTCGTGGGCAAGACATCGGTGGCAACCGGTGATGCGTTGGGTGCGCTCGGCTATGCGGTCGCCGCCGTCTTGCAGTCGCCGAGCTTCCTGTACCGGGTCGAGCTCGGCGAGCCCGCGGCTCAGGGATTTCGCTACACGAGCCAGGAGATGGCCGCCCGCCTGTCGTATTTCCTCTGGAACTCCGGCCCCGACGATGAGCTGCTCGTCGCCGGCGAAAGCGGAGGGCTCGTCACCGACGACGGGTTGTCGAGCGCGGTCCATCGTGCGCTCCTCGACGCGCGCGCCCATCGGGGCGTCTCGCGCTGGTTCGCGGACTGGCTCGAGCTCGAGGGCCTCGGCTCACTCGACAAGGACCGAACCGCGTTGCCCCTGATGAGCGACACCCTGGGCGCCGCGATGAAGAACGAGATCGTTCTTTTTGCCGAGGATGCGGTCTTCGCTCATCCTGCAGATGCGCATCAGCTCTTCGTGGGTCGAACGACGTTCGTCAACGCCGAGCTGGCCCGGCTCTACGGCGTGGCCGGCGTTTCGGGAACCGATTTTAGTCAGGTGACGTGGCCCGACGATGGCCCACGCACGGGGATACTCGGTTGGGGCGGGATCCTGGCGCTTCACGCCAAGCCGAAGAAGACGTTCCCCACGAGCCGCGGCAAGTTCATCCGCATGTCACTGCTCTGCCAGAGCATTCCACCTCCTCCACCCAACGTGAATACGATGCTCGACTTTGCTGCTCCCGGTGAGGTATTGACCGCGCGACAGAGGCTCGAGCGTCATCGCGCGAACCCCTCTTGCGCGGCGTGCCACGCGTTGACCGATCCGCTCGGCCTCGCGCTCGAGCACTTCGACGCCATCGGCGCCTACCGGCGCGACGATGACGGCCTTCCCATCGACACCACCGGTGAGCTCGACGGCGCGCCGTTCAAGGACGCGCGCGAGCTCGGCGCGAAGGTGGCCGCCCATCCCGATGCGATGGGATGCGTGGTGCGCCAGCTCTTCCGCTTCGCATCGGGCCACGTGGACACCGACGGCGAGCGCGTCGCCATGGACGCGCTCGCTGCGAAGTTCGAATCGTCGCGCTACCGCATCGCAGATGCTCTCAAAGAGGTCGCGCTGAGCGACGCATTCCGATTGGCCACACCATGAAAAAAGGACGTCTCCATCGCCGCGCCATTCTCCGGGGCGCCGTGGGTGCCGCGACCGCGGCCATCGCGCTTCCCCGACTCGAGGCCATGCTCCATGGAAACGGAGAGGCTTACGCGGACGGCACACCTCTGCCCAAGGCCTTCGTGATCTGGTACTGGGGCCTCGGAAACGATCCCAAGCGCTGGGTTCCGAAGACGACCGGCCCCGGGTGGGCCCTCAGCGAGCAGCTCGCCGCGCTGGCGCCGGTCAAGGACTACGTGTCGCTGGTCACGGGAATGCGGCCCATGCCACCTCGCAACGACTGGCCCCACCTCACCGGGCAGGTCGGTCTGCTGACCGGTGACGACTACCTGGGGACATCGTTCAAGGATGGCACCGTGCGACGTCCCTCGCTCGATCAGGTGATCGCCAATTCCATCGGTATGCAATCGCGGTTCAAGTCACTCGAGATCCGCATCGGGGCGGTCGATCCCGGGCAAGGTACCGCGCAAGATCACATCTCGCACAACGGACCGAACAACCCCAACCGCGGAGAGACCGACGTCAAGGCCGTGTTCGATCGGCTCTTCGGCTCGGGCTTCACCTCGGGGGGCGCCGCCGCCGCAACGCCCGATCCCCGCGACGCCGTTCGCCGGAGCATTCTCGATCTGGTGCAGGCAGATGGCGCGAGCCTTCGCCCGCGCCTGGGTACGAACGATCGAGCGCGCCTCGATCAGCATCTCGAGGCCGTTCGTGCGCTCGAAAAGAGGATCAGCGCGGCTCCACCGACCGCCGCGACATGCGCGAAGCCCATGTCGCCACCAACGTCGACTGACATGGGCATACGCCATGGGATCATGTCGAACCTTACGGCGATGGCGCTCGCGTGCGACATGACGCGCGTCGTGACCTACGAGTACACGAGCC
>JBBSDY010000435.1:0-4463 GCA_038240245.1 Polyangiales bacterium | reverse complement strand
CCCGCCCGGCGCCCGCGGGGCCCCTCGGCCGATGCCACGGTGACCATGCCCGAGAGCTTGGCGAGGGGCGCCTCGAGAAGCTCGGGCATTCCGGGCAGATCACATCCGAGCGCGATGACGTGAGAATAGGTCCCAATGAGAAGGGCCTCGAGAAGCTGATCGAAGGGCCGCGCGGCGGGAGCGAGCTTCTTCACGCCGGCAGTGTTCGGGTTCTTGTCCTCGTGCATGAGAATGTCGTCGCGTTTTCCGGCGGGCTTCCCCGAAACGAAAACGCCGCTGGTTCCGATGAACTTGGCCGCGAGCTCGAAGAGCGCGAAGTTGTCCGCGTTGGTGTGTTGCGCCGAGAGCACGCCGGCGATCGACTCTTTGGGCACGGCCGTGAAGATGCGTTTCGCCTCGGCCAGCGCGGTTTCGATGCTCGCGACTTTGCCGGACACCTTGGCCTCGAGCAAACGGCCATCGGTGATGCGCGAGTAAGAGAGCATGCCCTCGTCGCACATCCAGTATTGATTGACGGCCAAATTCTCGCGCGGTCGGTGGCGGTGGGGTGTCATCGTGCGCGGATCGTAGTCGAGGTAGGCGTTGCAACCGGTCGCGCACCCGGTGCAGATCGTTCGCGCCGATCGCAAGAACCAAACGCGCGCCTTGAAGCGGAAGTCGGAGCTGGTGAGCGCTCCCACCGGGCAGACGTGCTCGGTCATCAGGGTGTAGTCGTGATCGAGCAGACGCCCCGGCGAGACGACGATCTCGGTGAGGTTGCCGCGCTGGCGCTCGTCGAGCACCGGGTCTTTGGCGATCTCGGCCGAGAAGCGCACGCATCTCGTGCAAACGATGCAGCGCTCGGCGTCATAGACGATGGTCGGGCCGAACACGACGCCCTTGGGCTTGTGCACCGGCTCGTCGTGCATTCGCTTCTTGGTTCCCTGGTGCTCGAGCCAGTAGTCTTGCAGCCTGCACTCGCCGGCCTGATCGCAAATCGGACAATCGACGGGGTGGTTCAAGAGCAAGAACTCCTGCACCGTGGCGCGCGCCTTGGAGACCTCGCTCGATGACTCGCTCTTGACCTCCATGTTCTCGCCGGCGGCGATCTGGCAGGCGGGCTGGAGCTTGGACTTCTTGGTGATGACGTAGTCTTTTTTCTCTTCGTCCCAGGCCAGGATGTCGAGCTGCATCGCGCGCTGCCCGGGGGGCGGCGCGATCTCGACCAGGCACATGCGGCAGTTGGCCGCGACGGTCAGACCGGGGTGCCAGCAGTAGTGCGGGATGTCGATGCCCAGCCGATGTGCAGCACGAATGATCGTGTCGCCCTTTTCGAAAGGAATCTCGCGTCCGTCTAGTTTGAAGGTAGGCATCGCGCTTTTACTCGCTGTCCGCGGGGGATTTGAACCGCCAAGGCGCCAAGGACGCCGTGAACTTGGGGGGGAAGATGGCGATAGCTCCCCAACGACACCAGTCTGATCGTGGTGTTCTTGGCGCCTTGGCGGTTGACCTCTTCTCAATGATCACACTCGCCTCCGATCATGTTGAGGGAGCCGAACGTCGGGACGACGTCGGGGATCATGAGGCCGGTGATGAGACCGCCCAGGGCCTGGGTGATGGCAAAGCAGGGCGGCCGGATGCGGACGCGGTAAGGCGTGCCGCTGCCGTCCGAGACGAGGTAAAAGCCGAGCTCGCCGTTGCCGCCCTCGGTGTAGCCGTAGGCTTCGCCGGCGGGGATCTTGATGCCTTCCATGACGATCTTGAAGTGCTGAATCGTCCCCTCGATCGTCGAATAGACCTCGTCCTTGGGGGGCAGCACGATGCGCGGATCGTCGACGTTGATGGGGCCGTGGTCGGGCATCTGGTCGAGGGCCTGCTCGATGATGCGCACGCTCTGCCGCAGCTCCTCGAGGCGCACCATGAACCTGTCCCAGTTGTCGCCCTCTTGACCGACGGGGACGTCGAACTCGAGACGATCGTAGACGAGGTAGGGATGGGCCTTGCGCACGTCGTAAGGCACGCCGGTCGATCGGAGGCATGGGCCCGTCCACCCGAGCGCGATCGCATCGGCGGCGGAGATCTTGCCGACGCCTTGCAGGCGATCGATGAAGATGCGGTTCTGCAAGAGAAGAGCCTCGGCCTCGCCCACGATGGCCATGATCCGCGGCAGAACGGCACGCACCATCTCTTTGAAGTTGGCGGTCGGAGGCTGGGCCATGCCCCCCACGCGGCCGAAGCTGTGCGTCAGACGGGCGCCCGTCTCTTCTTCCATGATGTCGTAGATCATCTCGCGGCCCTTCATGAACCAGAGCAGGGGCGTGAAGGCACCGAGCTCCATGGCCATGGCGCCGTTGCAAGTGAGATGATCGGCGATGCGGGCGAGCTCGCCCAAGACGACGCGGTAGTACTGGCAGCGCTCGGTGACGGTCACGCCGAGCAGCTTCTCGACGGCGAGAGCGAAGCCGACATTGTTGAGCATCGGCGAGGCGTAGTTGCAGCGGTCGACATAGGGAAAAACCTGGGACCAGTTGCCGCGCTCGCACATCTTCTCGAAGCCGCGGTGCAAGTATCCGATCTGCACGTCGGCCTTGACGATGGTCTCGCCCGACAGATCCATGACGATGCGAATCGTGCCGTGCATGGCGGGATGCGACGGACCCATGTTGAGAGTCATGGGCTGGCTGGGAAGCTCGAGCTCGCCTTCTTCGAGCTCCTGGTCGATGGGCTCCATCAGTCGGCCTTTCCGGATCGGAACGTCTGGCGGCCAAAGCTCATGCCTTCGAAACGATCGAACGGCGGCAGCTTCTCGTAGCCTTCGCGGAACGGCACCAGGGGCTGGGCCTTGTCGGCCGGGTAGTCCTTGCGCAGCGGGTGACCCACGAACTCGGGGTACATCAAGATGCGACGCAGGTCGGGGTGCCCGTGGAACACGATGCCCATGAGATCGAACGTCTCGCGTTCGAACCAGTTGGCGCCCGCCCAGATGGAAACCACGCTGTCGACCTCGGCGCCATCACCGTCGCTGTCGCCCACGCGCGTTTTCAGACGAAGGCGGTGGTTTTGATGAATGGAGTGCAGGTGCATCACCACGTCGAAGCGTGGCTCGCGGCCGCGGTAGTCGACGCCGCACAGGTCGACCATCATTTGCATATCGCAGCGCGGATCGTCGCGCAAAAACTTGGCCACCTTGAGCCACGATGCAGCCTCGACGACCGCGGTGTCGTCGCCGTGCTCGCTGTGCGTCTCGAGAACCGCGGGACCGAACGCCGCCTTGAGAATGTCGAGCAGCTTCTGGCTCATGCGGGTGCCTTGCCCTTGCCGTGGAGCTGGACGAGCCCTTCCGCGGGGTCGAAGCGTGGCTTGACGATGCCGGGGGTGCGATCGCCCAGGGCAATCTTGTCTTGCAAGAGCATGAGACCGTCGAAGACGGCTTCGGGGCGCGGAGGGCAGCCCGGAATGTAGACGTCGCAGGGGATGATTTTGTCGATGCCGGCGAGCGTCG
Organism: Polyangiales bacterium; assembly: GCA_038240245.1. Classification (GTDB taxonomy): domain Bacteria; phylum Myxococcota_A; class Polyangia; order Polyangiales; family Polyangiaceae; genus DASWDH01. The sequence continues at coordinate 982 of JBBSDY010000435.1, read as the reverse complement.
TGTAGTTGTCGTAGAAGCCGCCGCACGAAGCACAGGTTCCGAATGCCAGCACCCATTTGGGATCGAGCATCTGCTCGTAGATGCGCTTGAGTACGGGTGCCTGCCGCTGGCTGATGGTGCCCACCACCCACAAGAGGTCGGACTGGCGAGGTGAAAAACGCGGAGCCTCGGCGCCGAAGCGCGACACGTCGTAGCGCGGGCTGGTCATGGAGAAAAATTCCATGCCGCAGCACGCGGTGACGAACGGGTACATGAACAGCGAGTACTTTTGGGCCCAGCCGAGGATGGCGTCGAGACGCGTGGTGGCAAACCCCTGATCGCCTCCCTCGAAAACCTTGGTGCTGGTGATCGGCTTCATTTCTCCCACTCGAGTGCTCCCTTCTTCCAGCAGTACACGAGCGCCAGCGCCAGCGTGGCGAGAAAGCTCAGCATCGTGACCAGACCGCCCCAGCCGAGCGATCGAAACTGGATCGCCCACGGGTAGATGAACACTGCCTCGACGTCGAAGATCACGAAGAGGATCGCAGTGAGGTAGAACTTGACCGACAGCTTCACATGACGCCCTCCCGTCGACTCGCTGCCGCACTCGTAGGGCGTCATCTTCTCGGGGTTGGGGTTCTTGGTCCCCAGGATGGGCGTGATGACGAAGAACACGAGCGTCAAGACCCCGCCCACCGCGAAGAGCAAGAAGAGGGGGACGTAGTTGACGAGCATGGCGGGGCTCCGATTCTAACCCAGTGGGGTGCAAGTGCGCGAAAGCACGCAGCTCGCGTGGGCTTCTATACCTCGGTCTGGCTTCTAGGGGAGCGCCAAATGCGTGTCAATGTGCGCGTTTTCGTGGGGCGGGCTCCAGCCGGCCCGCGCGACCCCGCCGGCTCAGACTTTGGATGCGGCCTCGGGCGGGTGCGGGGTCGAGGCTGCCGCGCTGGCAACCAGGGCGCGCCAGGCAGTGAGCTTGGGACCGAGCTCGGCTTCGAGCTGG
>JBBSDY010000434.1:0-4470 GCA_038240245.1 Polyangiales bacterium | reverse complement strand
TCGGGATCGAGCTCGCGTGCCTTTTCGAGCTGTTCGCGCGCCTCGACGCTTTTGCCGCGAGCTACGAGGATCCTCGCCAGGCCTTCCCGACTCGCGGCAACGGCATCCCGCGCGTCGGCCCCAAGACGAGCAGGCGCAAGCGCGATCGCCGCGCGGTAGGTCTCCTCGGCACGTCGCTGGCTGCCGAGGGCGTCGTAGGATCGCGCCAGTCGTGCCATGGCGAACAGGTCGCTCCTGTGTTTCCTTGCTACGTTACGCAAAAGCAGCAGGGGTGCGTATCCAGTTTCGGCGTGATCGAGAAACTCCAGATAACGCCGGGCGTCGGCGAACCCTGGCAGCATCGAAATGACGTCCTCCGACGCGTCGAGAATGCACGTGGCGAGCGCGCCGCGGTCTCCGACGAGCCGCTCGAAGAGGTCCGCTCGCTCGTTGGCATCGAGCTTGACGTTGATAAAGCGCGCGTTCGATCGACGTACCACCTCGGCCAAAGAGAACGTCTCGTCAGCCATCACGCGACAGATCGGACGGTCGGCGGAAGCGAAATGGACGACGAGGAGAAGGTTGCCCTGTCTCGCGGCACCGACGGCCGCCACGTAGTCGGATTGCCAGGCAATCGCGTCGCTCATCCGAGCCCTCGCTGCACCAACCAGAACGTCCCCACGGCGAGGATCGGGAAGGACGCCGCGCGAAAAAAGCGCTGGCCATCGCCGCCCTCACGCATCTTGCCGCTCATCCCACGGACGAGCGAAAGAATCGGCAGCACGGTGGCCACAATGGCGAGCTGGCCGATCTCGACACCGACGTTGAACGACAGCACCGGCAACAGCACATGACCGGACTCGGCCAGACGTTCGCGCAGTCCGGAGGCAAAGCCGAGACCGTGCACGAGACCGAAACCAAAAGCGAGGAGCCACCGGTGCGGACGGGATCGGGAGCCGAACATGTTTTCGGCCGCCACGTAGACGATCGACGCGGCAATCATCGCCTCCGTCAACCGCGTGGGGAGGTGCACGATCTGGAGCGCCGACAGGAGCAGCGTCAAGCTGTGAGCGAGGGTGAACGCGGTGATGATCTTGACGACGTCGCGCCAGCGAGCCGTTGCCAGAAGCAGTGCGAGCAAGAAGGCGATGTGATCGTAACCAGAGAGGATATGGCGAATGCCCCAGCCGGCGAACGCCCTCGCCTCTTGCCAGGTACTGCTTTTCGCCGCGAGAGGGCCGAGATCGACAGCGGTGGGACCCACACGAACCACCTGGCTGGATTGACCGCCTCGGCGAACATCGATCACGGCACGATGCTGGGACGTGATCGAGGCGAAGAGCGCAAGTCGTGCGCTCGCCGTCCGGATCGCTTCGGGCGAGACGAACTCCATTTCGACGACGATGCGCGCGACGCGCGGCGCGCCGGTCACCATCGACGGCTCGTAGACGACATCGACACCCCGAGCCTCGCCCGCCACAGGCCGACCATTGACATCCAGTTGAATGCTACGCAAAAGGTACTGCTCGATCGAAGCCCTGAGGCTGTCGACAGCCGTCTCGTCGAGGTCTCCATCGGGCACGGTGACTACCTTGCGGAGGCCATCGATGCCGACATCGACTCTCCACACGATCGCTCGTTCGGTCACCTCGACGCGAGAGGCGCTGACCATTTCGTCGTGTGCCGAGGCGCAGACGGACCACATCATCGCGATCGAGAAGACGAGAAAGAGCAGGAGCCTGCGCACTGTCACCTCACGTGATCCGGCGGAGCTTGGTGACCCGTCCTCGGAAGTTCCAATCCATCACATAGAGGTTGCCGTCGTCGTCCCAGCGTGCCGAATGAGGCGCAAGGAACAGACCATCTTGCCACTGGGCGCGATCCACTCCATTGTTCGCGCGAAGGGCGGCATTGGGATTTTCGCCAAGGTGCGCGATGAGCTTGTTGTCCTTGTCGAGCAACGTGATGCGGCCGTCGAGATCGGGGACCACGAGATCGTCGCCTTGTAGGTGTGCGCCGCAAGGACGGTGGAGGATCCCGGTGACCATGTCGAAAAGCTTCCCGTCGAGATCGAAGATCTGCAGCCGCCCGTTCTCGCGATCGGCGATGATGAGCACCGGCGGATTGTGGCGGGTATCGATGAGGACGCCGTGCGGTGTTTGAAATTGCCCGGGAGCCGAGCCCGGTCCGCCCCAGGATCGGATGTAGCCGCCATCGGCCCCGTATTGATGTACCCAGCTCTTGCCGTAGCCGTCACCGATGTAGACGTCGCCGTTGGGCCCCACCGCGACGCCGGTGGGCTGGTATTCGGTGGGTGCCTTGTACACGCCGGCCTTGTCGGGAAAGGGAAACGTCAAGAGAACTCTGCCGTCGAGCGTCGTCTTGACCACCTCGTGACGTCCGGTGTGCGTCAGGTAGAGCACCTCGTCGTCGCACTCGCGCACGATGCTCATGCCATGTAGGCCTCCCGCAAAGTCTTTGCCCCACGAGCCCAGGAATCGGCCATCGGTGTCGAACGTCAAGACCGCGTCGGCGGTGTCGGTGTTGACGAAGACGCGCTCGTTGGCGTCGATCACGATCCCGCCGTGCGTGTTGCCGTAGTCTTTGCCGGTAGGAAGCGCTCCCCAGTTGGAAACCCATTCGTAGCGGTGACGACCGGTCCCGAGCACGATCGGAGCGGCGGCGCGCGCCGCCCCATGCCGCAAGGTAGCGGCCGCACCTGCCCCGGCGCCCGCAAGCGCTGCGCCGAGCAACCACCGACGGGAGACGATCTGGTTGCTCATGGCGCGTGGGCTCCGGAGGGCGGCGCGCCACGTTGGTCGCTGGTATCGCCCCAAAAAGTAAAGCTGCCGTCACCGAGCACGGCGCCAGCGGTGCGGAAGGTCATCGAGAGTTGCTTGGCAGTGACGCCATCGGGAACCGGTTGCCCGAAGCGCGGGAGGTTTCCCCAACAGACGAGCTTGCCGCCGAGATCGACGGCGCACGCGAAAGCGCCCGCGGCGCCCACCGCTCGCGCCTTCAGCCCGGAGGGAACGGACTGAACGCCGCCCGGATCGTCTCCCCAACAGCGCACATCGTCGGTGAGCATGATGGCGCACCCGAAGCGAGGTCCACCGATTGGGTCGGCGAGCTGCGATGACAGCGCGATATATTTCACCTTCCAATCGCTGGGAGGGGCGGCTGCGTGCGCGCCCCAGCACCGCACCGCATCGTCGGACGCAATGGCGCAGTCCATGGCGCCAGAAGCCGCTAGCTGCTTGGCTACCAGATTGTCGGGCGGAGCCGGCGCGGAGCCACCATCGCCCAGGGTGGCGCCCCAGCAGGTGACTGCGCCGCTCGCGTTGCGCATACAGGCATGTGCCCCGGACGCGACAATCTCGACCGCATCCAATGTTCGCGGTGCCGCAGTGGCGGGATCGCCACCCCAGCAACGTACCACGCTGCCCCCCTCGGGCTCGGTGAGCAAAGCACAGGCAAAGCTCCTTCCCACCGCCACGGCGCTCGCTTTTAGCCCGGCTGGCGCAGAGCTCCGCATTCCTCCCTGCCCGCTCGGACCGCAGCGTCCAAAGCAATGTACGAGCGCGCGATCGTCGATGAGGCAAGAAGCGAACGGTCCCACCGACAGCGCGACCCCCGACCACGGCGCGGGCACGCTGCTCGCCGCGTCGATGTCGTTCGCGCTGGGCTGACCCTCTTTGCCGTCGGGCCCCACGGCGATCGCCGAATCGTGGGCACCCGCACTGATCGGCGGGATGCCGTCGCTCGACGCGCTCGATTCGCAAGCTGCGCACAAGGCGAGCAGGCATGCACCGATGCGGCTCATCGTTGCTCTCACACCAGAATCTCGTTGATGACCCTGGCGGTGCGGGTCACTGGCGTCAGCCGTTGATCGAGCCCGTGGTACTTGTAGGTAAGGCCCATGTGATCGATTCCGAATTGGCGCAAGATAGTAGCGTGGACGTCGGAGATGTCGACGGGATCCTTGGTGGCGGTCCAGCCGATGTCGTCCGTCTCGCCATATGTCATGCCGCCCTTGATGCCGCCACCCACCATGAACAGGCTGAATGCGTCGGGGTGATGATCACGCCCTGTCACCGTTGCATAGCCCGGTCGGTTCTCGCCGAGCGGCGTACGCCCGAACTCGCCGGCAACGACGACCAGTGTTTCGTCGAGCAGCCCTCGGTCGCTCAAGTCTTGGATGAGCGCGGCGATGGGCTGGTCGACGATCCCCGAAAAGAAGCCGATCTCGGTGGCAAGGTTGTTGTGCATATCCCACGAACCGGTAAAGACATTCACGAAGCGAACGCCCTTTTCGACCATTCGGCGCGCCATCAAGCAATGTCGCGCAAAGTTGCCAAACACCCCTCCAGGCGGCTTGCGATCACCGGAGATTGGTATGGCGGGATCTTTTCGATCTACCCCATAGCGCGCCAGCGTGGCCGCGCTCTCGGTGGAGAGATCGACGAGGCCCGGCGCTTCCATTTGCATGCG
>JBBSDY010000433.1:0-4477 GCA_038240245.1 Polyangiales bacterium | reverse complement strand
CAACGATCAGCGTCAACTCCTTGCGCACCTTCACCGAGTCCGACCCGACGGGCACCTGGTACTCGTATGCGACCTGGCTCGATACCGACGGAACCTGGCACGACGATGCGACAGAGGTCTCGCTGACACTCTCGCCACAGGCGCCACGAGCCACCGAAGACCCCGCTCTCGTGCGCCTTCGGCCGCCGCCGCCCGGTCCCGCCACCTGCGCCTACCAGCCTCAAAAGACGATGATGGCGGATTGTGCGGCCGATATGGTCGGCATCAACACGCACATGAACTATCTCGGAACGCGCTACGACACGCGCTTCGACGATATCGTCGAGCCCCGGCTCATCGAGCTCGGCGTGCGGCATTTTCGCGACGCGCCCGGCGACTACGCGCCGGTGACGGCGAGTCGTTTCATCTCGCTCGCTCGCCATGGAATTCGCCTGCTCTTGATCAACCCGGACGCCTCGACCAAGGACTATGCGAAGGGTCTCAACGCCACGGCCGGGCTGCCCGTCGTCGAGGCCGTCGAGCCTCCCAACGAGCTGGACTCCGACTTTCCGCGCCTCGAATCATTCGTTCCGGAAATGTGGGCCAGCTACCGGGGCGATCCCGAAGTGGCCGAGATGACGATTCTCGGACCATCGTTTGGCAACACCAGGGATTCGGCGAGCAACCTGGCCAAGGTGTTTCCGACGGCCGGGCAGTACATGGATCGCGGCAATTTGCATGACTATTGTGCCCGCGATCCCGAAGGTGCCCTCGGCGGTGGATGGGGTCTCAGCTTGAACGAGGTCATCGCCAGGTATGGCTCGCTTTCCGGCTCGCGCCCCCCCTGGGTCACCGAGAACGGTTACAAAGACACCGGCACACTCCCGTATCATCCCGCCGTCACCGAGCGGGCGTCGGCGAAGTACCTCCCGCGCCAATTCCTGATCCATTTCATGCGAGGGGTCGAGAGGTACTACGTCTATCAGCTGATGAACGATGCCGAGGACTTCGCCATCCTCAACAACGACGGCTCGCGCCGCGCGCAGTATCTTGCCATCAAGACCTTCATCGCCATGTTGGCAGATGCCGGTCCCCCTTTCGTCCCGCAGAAGCTCGACTATACCCTCACCGGCGATCTGACCAACGTCTACTCGATGGTGTTCCAAAAACGAGACGGACGCTTTTACCTCGCGGTGTGGCTCGGTGTGCTGAGCGGCGTCATGGCCGAGAGCGACAGGCTGGTGGCCGATATCGAAACTCCCCCCCGGGCGCTCACGCTCGGCCTTCGTACGCCCATCGTCCAGGCCAATCTCTATACCCCCTCGTTCTCGCCCGTTTCCATCGAGCAGCACGCCGATCCCAAAGGAATCAAGTCAATGCCTTTGTCGGTGCCCGACCACGTGCTCATCGTCGAGCTAAAGCCATGAGCGCGCGTCACGAAGCTTCGAGCTGTTCGGCGTCCTGCGCCGATCGCAGCCGGTACAGCTTGGCGTAGAGGCCATTGTTGGCCAGGAGCTCGTCGTGGGAGCCCTCTTCGATGACGCGGCCCTTGGCGAGCACGACGATCCGATCCACCGCGCGGATGGTCGAAAGGCGGTGGGCGATGATGAGCGCGGTGCGGCCGTGCATCAGCGCCTCGAGAGCGCGCTGCAGGCGCGACTCGGTGTCGCTGTCGACGCTGGCCGTGGCTTCATCGAGAATCAAGATCGAAGGGTCACGGTAAAGTGCCCGGGCAAAGGCAATGAGCTGGCGCTCTCCGGCCGAGAAGTTCGCGCCTCGCTCGTCGACACGCGCCTCGAGCCCGAGCGGCCGGCGGCGAAAGAGGTCGAGCCCGCTCACCGTTTCGAGGGCGCGCTCGACCTTGGCCATGTCGGGAACGGCGTCACCCACCGCAACGTTGGTCGCGATGGTGCCCGGAAACAGATAGACGTCCTGGGGTACGACCGCGAAGCTCTGACGCAGCGCACCGCGCTCATAGCTCTTCACGTCGCGACCGAGGACCCGCACGGTGCCCTTGGTTGCGTCGTAGAGACGCAGGAGCAACGAGGCGATCGTCGTCTTGCCCGATCCCGTCGCGCCTACGATGGCGATCTTCTCGCCCATTTTGGCGCGGATGGTCACGTCGTGAAGGACCGTGGCGCCCGCCTTGTACTCGAACTCCACGTGGTCGAGGTCGAACGCGAATTCGGGGTTGGCTTCTCGCGCCTCGTCGCGCACGGTCGGCGTCGTCGGAGGCGGGCAATCGATCTCGGGTGTCTCGAGAAGCTGAAAAACGCGCTCGGCACCGGTGAGCGCGCTCTGCACGACGGTGTAGCGCTGCGACAGGCTGGAGATGGGCTCGAAAAACTGGCGAATGTAGGCGATGAACGCCACCACCGTCCCCACGCTCGATGCCCGCATCCCCGCGGAGATGAGGACCAGCGCGACGCAGATCGACGTGACCATCTCGATGGCGGCGTCGAGCGTGGCTTCGAACTTGATCGACCTGAAGTTGGCGTCGCGGTAGGCGAGGTTGGTTTCGTCGAACTCGCGAGCGGCGGCGGCCTCGCGCCCAAAGGCCTGCACGACTGCCATCCCCGATACCTGCTCGTTCAAGAATGCATTGAGACGCGCCGTCTTGGTCCGAATGTCACGGTAGGCCTTGCGCGATCCCTTGCGAATGAAGTTGACGAAAACGGCCACGGGAGGCATCGCGGTGAAGGCGATGAGCGCCAGGTGCCAGTCGAGCAGCATCATCATCACGACGATGCCCACCAGCTTGATGAGGTCACCGATGGCGTTGAGTGCGCCCGATGCGAAGATTTCGCTGAGGGCGTCGACGTCGTTGGTGACCCGCGTCACCAGACGACCGATGGGCTGGCGGTCGAAGAACCCGAGCCGCAAGCCATGCAAGAATCCGAACACGTGGGCCCGCAGATCGGCCATGGCCCGCGCGCCCGCGACCTGCATGGCGTACATCTGAAAGAACCCGAGCGTCTGCTCGACGAGGACGACGCCGAGAAGCGTCCATCCCAGGCGCACCATCGCTCCTGAGTCGTGCCCCATCGATGCCTCGTCGATGATCGCCTTCATGATCCGTGGCCGGATGAGCGACAGCCCCGAGGCGGCCAGCAAGAGGACCATCGAAACGTAGAGCGTCTTGGCGTGGGGCCGCACGAAGGGCCAGAGCCCGCGCAACAGGCGAACGTCGTAAGCTCGCCCCATCTCGCTTTCTTCGTGGAAAGCGCGCAGCACCTCCTCGGTGCGGCGGGGCTTCGGGGCGGTGCGAGCCTCGCTCATGCGGCGCCCACCGACAAGGAATCCCCCTCGGCGAGCTTGACGATTTCTCCTTCGAGGCGCTGCTCTTCGGCAAAGCGCGCGTACATCCCATCGAGGCGCAAAAGCTGGGCGTGCGTGCCGCGCTCGATCACGCGGCCCTTTTCGAGGACGACGATTTCGTCACAGCGCTCGGCGGCCGCAACGCGGTGGGTGATGAGAAGTATCGTCCGCCCCTCGGCCTCGCGCCCGATGGTATCGAGGATCGCCCTCTCGGTGCGCGTGTCGACGGCCGAGATGGGATCGTCGAGCACGAGGATTCGGGGTTGCCACATGAGGGCGCGGGCCAGTGCGATTCGCTGCTTTTGTCCGCCAGACAACTGCACGCCGCGCTCGCCGACGACGGTGTCGAAGCCGTCGGGGAGCGACAGGGCCTCGTCGAGCACCTGCGCATCGGCGGCGCGCGCGCGGATGGCTTCTTGTGCCTCGTGCGCGTCGGTGTCGTCGAGACTGAAGCCGATGTTGCGGGCCACGGTGGTCGAGAAGAGAAACGAATCTTGTTGCGCGTAGCCGATGGCGTGCCTCAACGAAGTGAGGGGAAGATCGCAAACATCGGCGCCGTCAATGAAGATGGCGCCGCGAGGAGCCGGCAAGAGGCGCGGCAAGAGCGACGCAAGCGTGGATTTTCCCGATCCCGTTCGACCCACGAGGGCCAACGATCCACGAGCAGGAATGCGAAACGACACATGGTCGAGCACCGGCGCTGCGCCCTCGGAGTAGGCGAAGGACAGATCGCGAACCTCGAGCTCACCCTCGACGCGGGCCGGTGCGGGCAAGGCTCCACTGACCACCTCGGGCACGGCGCGGAAAATCTCTTCGAGGCGGGTGTAAGCCGCGCGGCCGCGGGCGATCATCCCCACCACGAAGCCGAGCGCCATGAGCGGCCACATGAGCCGCTGGATCGCGTAAAAGAACGACACGAACGCGCCCGTCGTGATCTCGTGGGTGAGAATCAAGTGCCCGCCGTACAGAAAAAAGATGACGATGCCCAGCGAGCTGATCGATCCCATGAGGGGAAACATCCCGCCGCGCAGGCGGGCGAGCGCGAGGCTCTTTTTCAGGTAGTCGCGGTTGACCTCTTGAAACGAAGCGATCTCCACGTCTTCGAGGGCAAAGCTCTTGACCACCCGCACGCCGGCCAGAGACGCTTGCACGCGGTTGCTCATCTTGCCGAGCGCCGCCT
>JBBSDY010000432.1:0-4494 GCA_038240245.1 Polyangiales bacterium | reverse complement strand
GCACGCTGGCATCCGGGGGAGCGTGCATCGTGCTGGGGATGATCTTTTTCAACATCACCTGGTGGATGGGGCTGCTCGCGGTGGTGGCGACGTTCTTTCTTGCCCTGGTCGCCTCGCGCGCGACGGGCGAGACCGACATCACCCCCACCGGCGCGATGGGAAAGATCACCCAGCTCATCTACGGCGTGCTCGCCCCGGGCAACATGACGACCAACCTCATGACCGCGTCGATCACCGGCGGGGCCGCCATTCACGCCGCCGATCTGCTCACCGATCTGAAGTCGGGCTATATCCTGGGAGCCAACCCCAGAAGGCAGCTCATCGCCCAGCTGTGGGGTGTCGTCGCCGGCACGATGTTCGTCGTCCCGGCCTATTTTCTTCTGATCAAGCCCGAGGAGATCGGCAGCGACAAATGGCCGGCTCCCGCGGCGCAGGTCTGGGCGGGCGTCGCCAAGGTGCTGGCCAAGGGCCTGGGCGCGCTTCCCACCGGCGCGCGAGAAGGCTTGCTCGTCGGCGGTGCCGTGGGCATCGTGCTGGCGCTCATCGAGGAGCTCGTTCCCAAGGAAAAAAAGAAGTACACGATCTCTTCGGCCGCGGCCGGCATCGCGTGGGTCATTCCGTTCTACAACAGCTTCTCGATGTTTCTCGGCGCGCTCATTGCGTGGATCTACGTCCAGGTGGATAGGCCCAAGGCCGAGCGCTACGGCCTGGCGGTTGCGTCGGGGATCATCGCCGGCGAGTCTTTGATGTCCGTGTTCGTGGCCGCCCTGCGGGCTGCTCATGTCCTCGGCTAGACAACCCGCGTTGGCGGCGGGCCAGCTCGGTTGGCGGGCTCGTCCGATCTCCTGCACTGATCCAACTGTCGCGGTTAGGCCACAGTGGCTCAACGGAGACATCGGGAGCCTGCAGAATGCTGCACGGGCGTGTGCAGCGGGTAAGAGCGCTTGCCAGCGGAATGACTCAAGTTTTTCTCGCTGCCTCAATTGTGCTCTGGATCGAAGGGTAAGGCATGTGGTTTGCTAGGCGGATGGGGCCGGCGGTTGGCCGCCGCGGGGAAAGGTGGTTCGCGATGCTGAGGCGATTGGGGTTCACGCTGCTGGCTCTCTGTGGAGTCGGAGTGGTCGTCGGGTGTGGGCCGACCAGTACATCGATTTCCGAACCGCCCTCGTTCGTCGCCATTGGCCCGGGTGCGCTCGGGCTCGTCGATCCCAACACGCCGCTCTTCGGCGGGACGGTCACCAAGTCCGCCTCGCGCGCGTACCCCATCATCGGCGGCACGCTCACCGTCACCCGCGACGGCAAAACGGCGGTGGCCGCCGATCCCGATCGGGGTCGGGTGTTCCTGGCCGATCTCGCGACCAAAGAGGTAAGGCAGGTGGTCGTCGACGAGAACGATGAAGTTGGACGGGTCGTCGAAGGAGAGTCGGGAACCGTCTACGTCGTGGCGCGTCGCAGCGGCGCCATTCTTCGCATCGACGTGCCTTCCGGAGCCTTGCAGCGCTTTCCCGTTTGCAACGCGCCGCGCGGTGTCGCGTTCGATTCGATCGCGAACCAGGTTCACGTGGCGTGCGCCTCGGGGTTGCTCGTATCGCTCGATCCGCAATCGGGCGCCGTGGTCCGCAAGCTCCGCCTGCAGGATCAAAACAAGGACGATCTACGCGACATCGTGATGCACAAGGATCAGCTCGTCATCACGCGCTTTCGCAGCTCGGAGATCCTGACGCTCGACGCGACCGGCAACGTGGTGAACAGCGTCGTGCCGTCGCCGGCGTTCACGGGTCCGTCGACCCTCGCGTTTCGCGCGGTGGCCAACGGAAACGACGGCGTCGTGGTCGTGCATCAGTCGTCTTCCAACAACGAGCTCGGCACGGGTCCCGGGGCGTACTACGGAGGTCACTGCGGAGGCTCGGTGGCCGACACGTTCTTGACCACCGTCTCGAGCGGCTCGTCGCAAACGTACTACGGCCCCAACACGATACCGCTCGCTGGCGCGACCGGTCCTCTCGACATCGCGGTCTCGCCCGACGGCCTTCGTACCGTCATCGTGGCCACCGGCAACTCGTGGACCCTCGCCAGCGCGTCGCTTCCAAGTCAGAACCCCAGGGTGCAGCAGCTCCAGGCGCAAAGGCCCACGGTGCAGGTCATCGAGGCGGGAAGCGCTGGGTCGATCGGCGGCTGCTGGGACACGCAAGCCAAGACGCTCGACGAGCCGGGAGAAGCGGTCGCCGTCGCCTTCGACGCCAATGGCAAGTACGTCGTCCAGTACCGCGAGCCGGCCAAGCTGATCCTCGAGGACCGGAGCCAGATCGTGCACCAAATCCTCCTCAGCACCGACTCGCGCGCGGACACCGGGCTCGCGCTCTTCCACGTCAACTCGAGCGGCGGCATTTCGTGCGCCTCGTGTCACCCCGGGGGCGACGTCGATGGCCACGTCTGGAAGTTCACGCTCGGCCCGCGTGTCACCCAGCCCCTGCAGGGCAAGGTGAGCCAACGCGCGCCCTTCCACTGGAGCGGCGATCTCGCCAACTGGGACAGCGTCATCGACGAGGTCATGATGAAGCGCATGTCGATGCCCTTCAAGCCAACCGCCGATCAGAGCCAGGCGCTGCTTTCGTGGCTCGACACCATTCCCAACGCGCCCGCGCCGGACGACATCGATCAAGACGCGGTCGGCCGTGGCAAGGTTGTCTTCCAGGACGCGCAGGCGGGCTGCACCTCGTGTCACATGGGATCCATCTACAGCGACAACAAGCTCCACGACGTGGGAACGGGCGGCAGCTTCGTCGCGCCCTCGCTGGTGGGCGTCGGGGCTCGCGCGCCGCTCATGCACGACGGCTGCGCGGCGACCTTGATGGATCGATTCAACGTCGCTTCATGCGGCGGTGGCGATCTGCATGGCAAGACATCGCAGCTCAGCACGACCCAAAAGGCCGATCTCACGGCCTTCTTGAAGTCGCTCTGAGGCGCGTCCGGCCCGCGACCGAGGCCCGCGACCGAGGCCCGCCTGTCCAACGCGCCGTACGTTCGGGCGTCGCTGCTGGTCGTGGGCGCGTTCGCTGTCTCATCGCGCGTCGCCCGACGGGCTCGCGTCGAGGGAAACATCGCCTGAGGCGTCGGTCGAAACGTCGGGACCGTCGGCCGCGCCATCTTTTTCACAGGCGAACTTGAGCACGAGCTCGCGACCCTTCGCGCGCGCGACATCGCAAGCCTTGCCCACGATCTCGAGGTTTCTCGAATCGTCGAGCCGCCAGCCATCGGCGTCGTTGTGGCCGAGCTTCTGGCCGTCGAGAATGACCTCGCCCTGGCTGGCGGTCTCGGGATCGACGTCGCGCCGCAAACGGATGTCGCAAAAAGGAACGTGGTTCAAAATGTCGACGATCTGCGAAGAGAGATCGGCGACGTTGTCGCTGGCGCGGTACGGCTCGGCAGCATCCTTGTCGCGTCCCCATACGCGGTCGATTGGTTTTCCCTGGCCGGCGTCGGCAAGCTGCTGCAGGTTTTGCCCGGCAATGTCGCCCGAAACGCCAAGAATGAAGAGCGTGATTCGCTGCTGAAACGCGGCCTGCGCCGCGGCAACTGCGATGGCCTGCGCCTGGGCGCCATTTCCGTTGGGCATGGCGCACGTGTCGGGCTCGCCGTCGGTGACCAACAAGATGATTTTTGTCCTGGCCCCCCGAGAGCCGTAAGGCGCCCCGCGACCTTGCCGATGCTTTCGCCGGTGGGCGTGTCCTTGTCGGGTCTCGTCCGCGCGTAGAGCGCCGCCATGGCATCGTAGTTGTCGGTTGTCGCGGCGACGTCGGTCAAGATGGGGCAGGTGCCGCCGGCGAACCCGGCCCGGCTCGTGAAGAACGTGACGCCGAAGCGCACACTCGATTCGAGCTGTTTGACGGCACCCTTGGTGGGATCCATCAGCGCATCGCGGACGACGCTCCAGCGCGTACCGGGGCTCGTGCGCGTGGGATAGTGATCGTTCATGCTTCCCGATTGATCCACGAGCAACATCACGACCGGGCGCAGCTGGTCGAAGTCCACGCGCACCAGTCCACCGCATGGATCGATGGTGTCATCCGGCGTTTCGGGGGCGTCGGTATCGAGGCTCGCGTCGGCGTCACGAGCGACGGCATCACCGGGGGCGGCATCGAGAACCGTCGACGAATACCCTGTCCCGGGCAAGTCATCGAAAATGCCGTCGGCGATCCCGGTGCGCGAGCCGCACCCTACCCAGAACGCCACGAGCAAGACGAGGCTGGCCCGCCTGAGCATCCAGGTCGATGGGGAGCTGACCGTGCGCGCCAGCATACGCGCCAAGCCTACCACATCAGAGAGCGAGCCCCGGCATCTCGGTCTGGCCGAGCCGCTAGTACCTCGACACAGTGATTTCGATCGATTCAGCGAGCGCTGGGTCGACAAAGGCGAGGGAGCTCGTCGATTGTGAGTAGCACCTGGATGCTGCGAGCGACGCCAGGGCGTCGCCGAATAAGCCCCCGGCCCTCT
>JBBSDY010000431.1:0-4495 GCA_038240245.1 Polyangiales bacterium | reverse complement strand
GTACGCATCGAGCTCTCGGGCGCGACGCGCGCCCACGCGGCCCTCTCGGCAACCACCGAGCAATGGCAAAACGAGATCCGCTCCGCGGCCAACGACGCCGGCGACGACGCCGTGTTTGTCGAGAAAGTCGTCTTTCGCACGCGCGGCACGACCGATCTCGCCAAGATCCGCGAGCAGAACGACGCCCTCGGGCAGCTCGCCCGAAGCCTCCACGCGATGAAGGCAAGCGATGACGATTTGCGCGAGCTTTTGCCGGAGCTCGCCGATCTCAAGAACAAGCTGCCCATCGAGCTTTTGCAGGGCGAAGACGCCATCGCTCTCGACGAGACCTACCTTCGCGAGATCGTAGGTGAGGTCGAAGAGATGCTGATACCGCGCCTCTTGGCGAAGGAATCCTCGTCGTGAGGCTGCTAAAGCTACGCCTTTTAGCGTTTGGTCCCTTCACCAACGTCGAGATCGATCTCGCCGCCCCCGGTGTGCAGGTGATCTTCGGCAGGAACGAGGCCGGCAAGAGCACCACGCTTCGTGCCATCGCCGGCCTCCTTTACGGGATCTCCAAGAGCACGCCCGATGCCCATCTGCACAAGATGCCCGACCTCCGAATCGGTGGTGTGGTGGCCGACGAGAACGGTCGCGTGCTCGATCTGGTCCGCCGCAAGGGCAGAGACAACACGCTCCTCGACCGGCAAGGACAACCGGTCGACGAGGCCGTTCTTACGCGCCTTCTCGGAGGCGTGGGCGAAGAGCAGTTTCTCACGATGTTCGGTCTCGATCACGCAAGCTTGCGCGAGGGAGGCGCGGCCCTTCTCCTCGCGGAAGGCAACGTGGGCGAGAGCCTGTTCGGCGCGGCCATGGCCGGCGGCGAGCTGCACAAGGTACTGCGCTCATTGCGCGACGACGCTGACAAGCTGTTCAAGCCCAAGGCGCCCACCACGCCCCTCAACGAAGCCATCCGCAACTGGAGCGACGCCAACAAGCGAACGCGCGTCGAATCGATGTCGCACGAAGTGGTCGACGATCAGGTGAAGGGCCTGGGCGAGCTGCGCCAGGAGCGTGCGGCCTGCGAGGGCGAACGCCACCGCCTTCAGATTGAGCAAAAGCGACTGGAACGTGCGTGCCGAGCCCTTCCCATCCTCACCGCGCGCCAGACGATTGCCGACAAACGCCGTGGCATGGGCAGCGTCGTCCTCTTGCCGTCGGATACCCAGAGCATCCGTATCGAGCAGCAGCGAATCGCCAGCGACACCGCACACGAGATCGCTCGCCTCGAGGATCAAATCCGTGACTTGTCCGAGCGCCGATCGCGCCTGGTCATTCCCGAGTCACTCGTGCGACTGGAGGAGCTTCCGTTCGACATCACCAACCGACTGGGGAGCCAGCGCAAGGCAGCTGCCGATCGACCCCGTATCGAAGCCGAGATCGATGAGCTCGAGACCCAGGCTCGGGAAATTTTACGCAAGATCGGGCGTGACGTGCCGCTCTCGGGCGGCGAATCGTGGCGCGTCGACGCGGCCTCGCACGCGACGATTCGGACCCTCGCTCTCGATCGAACGGCGCTGGCCGAGGCGCAGCACAAGACCCGGCGCGCGACAGTCGAAAAGACGGCACGCCGCGAAGCGCTGGTCGAACGACGAGCCCGCCTCGCCCCGGCGCCCGACACCACGGCCCTCAAAAAGGCACTGCAGCGCGCCGAGCGTGAAGGGCCGCTCGATGAGCGTCTGACGAAGGTGCAATCGCGAACGGGTCGCCTCGAAAAAGACCTCGCTGCGCAGCTCACGCTCCTCGGTCTCGACGAGACGACCGATCCCGCCATCCTGCGGGTTCCCTCCAGCGAGACGGTCGATAGATTCGCTCGCCAGTGGGCACAGCTCGAGCGCGACAGCGAGCACCTATCCGGGCAGCAATCGACCGTGGGGCAACGCCTCGTCGCCTTGACGCGCGACATCGAGGCCATCGAGCAGGGCGGCAAGGTGCCCACCGAGCAAGACTTGTCGTCGGCCCGACGCCGGCGAGACGACCGTTGGCAGCTTCTCCGAGGTGCGCTCGAGAAAACCGCGTTGGCCAGCCGGCGCAAGGCGATCGATTCCGAGTCCCTGTCGCAGTTCGAAATCGAAGTACAGGCCGCCGACGCGATCTCCGATGGGCTGCGCCACGAGGCCGAGCGCGTGAGCCGCCTCGCCGATCACCTGGCCGAGCGCCAAACCAGGACGCGAGAGCAGCAAGCTCTCGCAAAAAACGCCACCGACCTCGATGCCCGACGGGCAACCGCCGAAGAAGCCTGGCGATCGATCTGGAGCGTCCTCGGCATCGAGCCCCAGCCTCCCTCCGAGATGAAGGGATGGCTCGTTCAACATGCGGCAGCGGTGCGCGCGGCGGCGGAGCTTCGCGAGGCGCAAGCCGAAATCGCCGCGTTGCGAGGGTCGATCGCGTCGCATGAGCAGCCCCTGCGCGTCCAGATCGATGCGCTGGGCTCCCCTGCCCCGAGCGACAGCACGCTGACCGGCTTGCTCGATCGCGCCTCGGAGCTGGTGCAGGCGATCGACGCCATCGCATCGGAGCACCGACGGCTCGATCATGACATCCACGAGCTCGAGACGGACCTGGCAGCGCTTTCTGCCACCCACCTGGACGAAGAGCGCCAGGCCGCGCAGCTGATGGGGGCGTGGCAAATCGCTCTCGTTCCTCTCGGCCTCGCCGAGACGGTCTCCCCCGCAGAGGCCACCGCGACGATCGAGCACCTGGCCGAGGCCTCGCACAAGATCGATCAGGCAAGCGCCACGCGGCGGCGGGCATCGAGCATCGAGCGTGACGCCCGCGCTTTCGCGACCGACGTGCGAACGCTCGCCGATGAGCACGCGCCCGATGTCGCATCGTTGGCCGCCGAGAAAGCTGCCGCGGCGATCATCGAGCGCTTTCAGCAGGGTAAGACGGACGTTGCCGAGCGAAGACAGCTCGAGCGGCAGCACGACGAGGCCACGCGACGGCTCGCAACGCAGCGCGATCGGCACGCGCTGGCCAGTGCGATGCTCGCCGACCTTTTGATGAAGGCGGACGTCACATCGGCCATCGATCTCGAGCTGGCCGAAACGAGATCCCACGACGCGGCAAGGCTCGACCAGGACCTTGCCCGCTTCGATGCCCAGCTCCTCGAGCTCGGCGGTGATGCTTCGTCGCTTCAGATCGAGTTCGAGCAGTGGGACACCGACACCGCCGCAGCGAGAGTGAGCGAGCTCGAGGCCGAGCTCGACCTGCTCCATCAGCGGACCATCGTCGTCGGTGGACGCATTCTCAGCTACGAGGCTGGGCTCAAGAAGCTCGACGCTCCCGAGGACAAGGCAGCGCAGGCAGCGCTCGAAGCCGAGGGCGCCCTGGCGCGCGTACGGGATCTGGCCGAGCGCTACCTCACGGTACGCATCGCCTCGGTCGTTTTGGGGCGTGAGATCGAGCGCTATCGCAAAGAGAATCAGGGTCCGATCCTCGCGCGGGCAAGCGAGCTTTTCGGGCGCCTCACCCTCGGCTCCTTCACGTCGCTCAAGGTCGACTTCGACGAAAAAGATACCCCCGTGCTGCTCGGCGTGAAGAGTGACGGCCGCGAGCTCCTGGCACCCGCCATGAGCGACGGGACACGGGACCAGCTCTTTTTGGCGCTCCGGATCGCGACCCTCGAGCGCTACGCCGAGCACAACGATCCTCTGCCCCTCGTCGTCGACGACATCCTGGTGCATTTCGACGACGAGCGCGCCCAGGCCGCGCTCGAGGTTCTCGCCGACCTGTCGCGTCGCACCCAGGTGCTGTTTTTCACCCACCACGCGCGCCTGGTCGAGCTCGCCAAAAGGACGATCGATGCTTCGCGCCTGTCGGTGCGCGAGCTCGGTGAAACTCCGACGAATCCCGCCGCGGCTCAGCTAGCCAAGCCATCGACGTCTGCTATGGTAGCGCCCAAGTAGCGCCCCTCGGGACCATGGAGCCTCGATGACGACGACATCGTTCACCCAATCTTTTCTCGACGAGACCACGGCTCTCATTCAAAAGCTCGACGTGGGCTCAATCGAAGCCATGGCCGAGGGTCTCGCCCAGGTCCGCGCCCGCGAAGGGCGGCTCTTTCTGCTCGGGGTCGGGGGATCCGCGGGGCACGCCAGCCACGCCGTCAACGACTTTCGCAAAATCTGCGGCTTCGAGGCGTACGCGCCCACCGACAACGTTTCCGAGCTCACCGCGCGCGTCAACGACGAGGGATGGGACACCTGCTTTTCAGAGTGGCTCAAGGGCTCCCGGCTGCGCAAGGGCGACGGCGTGCTCGTGTTCTCGGTGGGCGGCGGCAACCGCGAGAAAAACGTGTCGGTGAACCTCGTGCGCTCGCTCGAGCTGGCCCGCGAAGTGGGCGCTTCGGTTTTCGGGATCGTCGGTCGCGACGGCGGCTTCACCAAGCAGGTGGCCGATGCGTGCGTGCTGATTCCGGTGGTGTCCAGCGACCGGATCACGCCCCACACCGAGG
>JBBSDY010000430.1:0-4507 GCA_038240245.1 Polyangiales bacterium | reverse complement strand
TGGCTCGCGCCGTCGCCGAGGGCGAAAAGGGCCATCCATCGCCCAACCCGCACGTGGGAGCGGTGCTCGCGCACGGCAAAGAAGTCATTGGCATGGGTCACCACGAACGCGCCGGTGACGATCACGCCGAGGGAATGGCCATCAAGCTTGCCGGTTCCAAGGCCGCCGGCGCCACGCTCTATGTGACGCTCGAGCCGTGCAACCACGATGGTCGCACTCCGCCCTGCGTCGACGCGATTCTCGAGGCGAAGATCGCCAAGGTGGTCATCGGATGTCTCGATCCCAATCCGCACGTCACCGGTGGGGGCGCCGAGCGACTTCGCGCGGCAGGTGTCGAGGTCAAGCTCGGGGTGTACGAAAAAGAGGCGCGCGTCCTCATCGCCCCGTGGACCAAGAGCGTAACCACCGGGCTCCCCTACGTTTCGCTCAAGCTCGCGCTGTCCCTCGACGGCCGCATCGCCACGCGCACCGGATCGTCCAAGTGGGTGACCGGCCCGGAAGCCCGGGCCAAGGTGCACGAGCTACGCAGCCGGATGGACGCGGTCGCGGTGGGAATCGGAACCGTCGTCGCCGACGATCCCCGGCTGACGGTGCGCGAGATCCAGGCCCCGAGTCCGATTCGCGTCATCTTCGACACCAAGCTCCGGATCCCCGCGAGCGGCAGGCTCGTGGCCACCGCGCGCGAGGCGCCCACCTGGGTCATCACGTCGCTCGATTCCTCGCCCGCGGTCGAGCAGACGCTGTCTGATCAGGGCGTCGAAGTCCTTCGCGTGGCGCCGTCCGCCGAGGGGCGCATCGACGTGACGGCAGCTCTGCGGGCACTCGCCCAGCGCGGGGTGGTCTCGCTCATGGTCGAGGGCGGAGCGGAGCTGGCCGGTAGTGTGCTCGCGGCCCGGTTGGCCGACGAGCTCCACGTCTTCGTGGCGCCCATCCTTCTCGGCCCCCGGGGGCGCCCCGGCGCCGTCGACTGGGCTGGCCCGGACACACCCTCAGAAGCGCCGCGCATCATCGATCCGCACTGGGAACGTTGTGGCAAGGACGCGCACGTGTTCGGAGCGCTGGCCTATCCGCCCAAGTAGCGCCAGATTGCGACGACGCCGGCGGCGTGTTAAAATTCACTGTAGGAATGGCCATTCGTAGCATCTTGCAATACCCGGACAAGCGCCTCCGAAACCGTGGCGAGCCTGTCTCGGCCGTGACGCCCGAGATCGTGGCGCTCATCGAGGACATGAAAGAGACCATGTACGCGGCGCCCGGCTGCGGGCTGGCTGCGCCCCAGATAGGCGTGGCCCTGCGCATCTTCATCATCGACACGGCGAGTGACGACGAGCCGAGCGCGCTTCGGGTGTTCATCAACCCCGAGATCGTGTCGCGCGAGGGCAAGGCCATCTGGGAAGAGGGCTGCCTGTCGTTTCCCGGCGTACACGAAGAGATCGAGCGCGCCGCCACGGTCACGGTGCGCGCCCTCGACGAGCGAGGTCGGGCCGTCGAGCTCACCACCGACGGGCTTCTCGGTGTGGCCGTGCAGCACGAAAACGATCACCTCGACGGCATTCTGATGATCGACCACATGGGTGTGCTAAAGCGCCGCCTGGCACTGCGCAAGCTTCAGAAGCGAGCCGTCTCGGCCGAGCTTTAAGAGTTGCCCCCCCGAGAAGTCGACCTCGAACGCGCGGCCTCGCTCACGAAGAACGATCGCGAATGTGCCCAGCTTCTCAAGCGCGCATCGGCGACGCAGAATTGACCGGGATCCGTGCTCCCGCCCTCCTGGCCGTCGACCGAGCCCTCGCCTGGTACATCGGCGAGATCCCCTTTGCGACGCAGCCGCCAATCTCGCAGGCCGAGGCCGAGCACCTGCGCGAGGTGCTGGCCGGCACGCGCGCGCGCGCCGCCGACCACTTCGAAATCGTCGTGAATTTCGCGCGGACGATGTACCGCGTCGGTCAGCTAGAGCCCAGTACACCGCAGGTCAACCTGGGCGACATCCTCACCGCCTTTTCCCTGGTTCCGCAGTCGGGCGAGGCCCGCTGGGTCTTCGACGCCCGCATCGACGCCGACGCCTTTGCCAAGCTGCAATTTCGCGAGACCTCGGTGGGCATCGGCAAGACCCAACGCGAGAACCGCGAGGTTTGGCGGTCGCACGCCCGGAAGAACCGGGCCTTCATCGAGGGCGTCGTCCGGCACACGCAGGGACGCGGACTGGCTGTGATTCTCGGGGCCGGGCACGCCTTCGACCTGCCGCTCGTCGAGCTGGCCAAGTCCTTCGAGAAGCTGGTCCTGGTCGACATCGACGCCGCCGCGCTGAACGCGACCGTTGCCAGTGTGCTGAAGGATCCGGGGCTGCGCGCGCGCACGGAGGTGCGTCTCCTCGATCTGACGGGCGTCAACGGACAGTTCGTACAACGGGTCGATGAGGCCGTGGCGTCGGCGGCGAACGCGGCCGAGGCGCACGATCGGCTGGAGGCGCTCTGCTGCACTTACCGCCTGGCGGCGCCGCCGCGCCTGCTGCCTCCGGGCGAGCGCGCGGATCTGCTGGTATCGAGCTGCGTGTTGAGCCAGGTGTCGTGGCCCCAGCGTGTCTACGCCAGGCGTGTCTACGAGCGCCGGTTCTCTCAGGTGCCCGGCCCGCACGAGCTGCGCTGGGCCCGGCAGTTCACCGACCTCGAACTGCGACTGCAGCAGGATCATCTGACCTCGCTGGCCGGCGCGGCCGAGCAGGTGGCGCTCACGTCCGATGTGGTCAGCAACGTCACCGTCCTCGACAACGCCGGCACCGAGCAGAAGAGCGGGAAGACCATCTTCGCCCTCGGCGTCCCGTCGTTGCTCGAGCGCGTCCCCAAGCTCTTTCAGATCGAGGGGCACGCGAGCTGGGAGTGGGGCCGCTACAAGGCCACTCGCACCCGCACGGGCTCGCGCATGGACGTCGAGGGCGCGCGCCTCACCGAGCCGCAGAGTTAACGCGCGCAGCGCACGTAACAGGTCACCCCAACTCCTCCTTGATGGCCCGCGACGCGATCACGGGGACTGAGGGCTGGGTGGTGTGCCTCCATGGCCGCGAATAAACGTTTAACATTTATTACTGTCGAAGCAGAGCCAGCCAGTTGAGCGGCACCGACTCGCTCGCCGACCCCCATCGACTGGGTGGCCGCGTCGGCGAGGAACGTCATTTCCCTCAGGCGAGGATCTCGGGCATGGTCGTGCTGGTCTTATCCCAGGTGCCGTACGATGTGACCTTCATGCCCATGACTTGCTGGAGCGTGAGCATGAGCTCGGTGACTTTTCGCTTTGGCTGGCGGTAGTGGCGGTTGCCCGGAATCTTGCCGCCGGCATGACCCATCAGCACGATGTGATAGTTGGTCATGAGGTGGCCCGACGGCTCCGCAAGGTCGCTAATGCCGTAGATCACCGTGTTGTCGAGCAGCGTACCCGCTCCCATCGCGGTGCCCTTCAGGGTCCGCGCGAGGTCAGCGTACTGGCTCATCATGTACTTCTCGATGGTTGCCGCCTTCAGGTTACTGGGGCCCGTGGGGCCGTCCGAGTGCGTCAGGGTGTGGTGCTCGGTATCGAGCTGGATGATCGGATAGTGGTTGTCGTCGCGCGCACCGGACCACAAGTGGGAGTAGACCCGCGTCATGTTGCAGGAGAGCGCTGCCGCGATGAGCTTGTTGATCGTCTGGCTCGTGGCGGTCACCTTCGCCAAGTCCAAGTTCGCGGCCGGCGCCGTCGGAGTCGCCGGAGTCGTGCACGCCGCGCCAGTGGGATTCGTGCCGCTCGCCGTCGTGGGAATGCGCATCTCGAGGGCACGCACGCTATCCATGTGAGCGTCGATGCGCTTGGCATCGACCGAGCCAAGGCCCGTCTTCAAGCGAGTCGCGTCATTGAGCACCGCGTCCAACACGCTGCGGCGAAGCTTGTTGGAGATATCCGTAGGCGCCGGTGTCATCCCGCCGCCCATCGTGGGCGGCGCACCCTTGCTAAAGAGGTTGTTGAAGAGGGTCGCGGGATCGCGCTGTGGCGCCAAGGGCATGTTCGGGCCGCGGTGCGCCAGATTCAGGCTCGCCGTTCCCATGTTCTGGCCCGTGTACTTCAGCACGCCCGTTTCGAGAGACTTGTAGGGCTCGTTGGTATGAATGGCGTCGGCGATGACTTGGTCGATCGTGGGCATCCACTGCGTCCCTTGGGCGGTTTCGCAGAGCCCTCCGTAGGGCGACTTGTTGATGTCGGACATGACGTTGCAAATCGTGCCGTCGCCGCCCGCCAGCACGTAGACCACGCCCCAGCCATGTCCCTTGAACACGCCGTCCATCATGTCGAGCCCGGTCACGAGGGTCATCGCGTCTTTGAGGTCGGCGAAGTCCTGTAGGTTCGGCGGGAGCTGCCAGGCGTTACCGTCGCCGGTCGAGGTCGGCGTCCAAAGCGTCCCGGGGTGGATACCGTTGCCCCAAAAGAAGACGCCGAACGTCGTGGGCAGCGGCGCTCCTTGCGCGAACGCAGTGCCGTTTTCGTT
>JBBSDY010000429.1:0-4508 GCA_038240245.1 Polyangiales bacterium | reverse complement strand
TGGGCAAGGCCCTTGCACGCCACCCGCTGGCCAAGGTTTCGATCGAGGGCTTTGGCGATCTGCCGGGGACCGATCCCCTGATGATGGGAATCGCCAAACATCGGGCTCGCGTCGGACAGACCCTGCTCAGCAAGGCAGGCGTCACCGAAGACCGCGTTACCTTGACGTTTTCCGACATGGGCTCCGACGCGACACTGGTGCGCTCGATCCGCGTCACGACCACGCCGCCGATTTCAGAGGTCGAGAAACCATGAAGATCGATCCCGATGTGTGGCTGTTGGCAACCGCGGGAGCAGGCCTCATCGCCGCCGGCGGAGCGCTCCTTCGGTCGGCCTTCGTCGGCCCACGCGTCGTCGAGGTGCCGGCGTACGAGCCGCCGGTTCCGGCCATCGAGCCAGCAAGCCCCCATCCCGGCGTCGACCTGACCGCGTTGCGCGACGAGCTTGCAGCCGCCAATGCGACGAAAGAGGCGCAACGCATCGAGTTGGTCGAGCAGCGGCAGCGCTCCGAACGCCAGGTGCAAGGCGCCCAGGCCGAAATCAAGCGCCTCTCCGACGAGCTCGAGGCAGAAAAATCGAGAGCGACGAC
Organism: Polyangiales bacterium; assembly: GCA_038240245.1. GTDB lineage: Bacteria > Myxococcota_A > Polyangia > Polyangiales > Polyangiaceae > DASWDH01. Next base: position 3,920 of record JBBSDY010000429.1, on the reverse strand, counting down.
AACGGACGCGACGACCAAGGAGCTACGCTCCAAGCTTGCCAGCACCGAAGAAGAGCTCCGACGCTCCAAATCCCACGTCAGCGATCCCAAGGCTCTCGTCTCGCTGCAAAGCGAGGTGACCGAAGCTCAGAAAAAGCTCAAGACGGTCACCGAAGAGCGCGACAGCGCCCGGTCCAAGGTCGAGGCGCTCGAGCGGTTGGTCGAAGGGGTACGCGCCCGCTCGCGGGAGCTGACCGAGGAGCTGAAGACGCTGAAAGGACAGTAGGCCCTCCGTCGTGCTAGACCTCCGAGCGCCAATCTGGGAGAGTGCGCGCTGCTCTTTCCCTCGGAGCATCTTGCATGTTGAAGCTTGTCATGGCCGTCGTCGGAGAACCGCAGCTGCAGCTGAGCGTGCAACGTCAGCTCCAGGCGCTCTCGTTCGAGGTCATTCTCGCGAGTGACGCCGAATCGGCCATTCGTACCCTCGAAACCAAGAAGCCGCACCTGGTGTGCATCGACCTGCGTCTGCCTCGCGACTCGGGGTACGAAGTGTGCGAGTTCATCAAGAAGAGCGTGCGGCTGCACGATGTCCAGGTGCTCGTCATGAGCGAGCAAGCCTCGGCCGCCGATCGCGCGCACGCCGAAGAGGCGGGCGCCGATGGCTTTTTGCCCAAGCCCTTCACGCCCAACCAGTTCAATGAGCAGGTGCGCGGCCTGATGGCCGGCGATCCGCTCAGCATGCGCAGGCTGCGGCGCATCTATTAGAAAATGACCTACGTCGTTACTCGCCTTTGCCGCGACTGCAAGGACACCGCCTGCATGACGGTGTGCCCCGTCGACTGCTTCTACGAGCCGAAAGAGCCGTCGGCCGACAAGCCCGACATGCTCTACATCAACCCCGACGAGTGCATCGACTGCGACGCCTGCGTGCCCGAGTGCCCGTGGGAGGCCATCTACGCCGAGGCCGACGTCCCCGCGATCTTCAAGGACGATACCCCTCTCAACAAGCTCTGCATGGACGCTCCCGACGCCTTCAAAAAGGCGGTCAGCATCGACAAGCCCCAGCCATCGCCCGACGAGATCGCCACCAACAAGACGAAGTGGGGGCTCTGAGGTTTCAGCGCTCTAGCGAGGACGCAGGATGTCCATCAGGCTTTTCATCATTTCGTCGGCCGTCTTGATGACCCGAACATTGGCCGCGAGCTCGTGCGACGCCAGCTTTTGATCGACGAGCCCGCGCTCGAGCGAGGCCCCCGGATCGCTCGACTGTTGCAGCTTGGCCAGCGCCTTTGCCGAGAAGGTGGCGGAATCGGTGCCGATCTCTCCGGCGCCGTGCGCCGCAGCGCGCGAGACCTCGGCCGAGGCAGAGCTGAAACGCGCGATCGAGCCGCGAATTCCGGCCAGGGCGGCCCCAACCGCGGGCGAAACTCCAGAGAGCGCAGCAGCCATCGACGCCGTGAACGGCCGGGCGCAGAAACCCTTAAGCACCACTTCCCGCGAAGGTCACCACGGCGTCGTAGAGCGTTTCGAGACCCCAGCGCAGACCGGCCTCGGGGATGCGCTCGTCCTTGCCGTGGTAGAGCGCCGAAAACGTGATGCCGTCCGATGCCGAGAAGCGTACCGGCGCGAAACCGTAGTACTTCGTGCCGAGGCGCGCGTACGCCTTGGCATCGGTAAAGCCCGGCGTCATCGCCGGCAGAGGAATGCCTTCGGGATCGTGCCGTTGAATCACCTCGGTGAGGCACCGAAACATCGGCGTGTCGACCGCCGTCACGACGGGCGGCTGGCTGACCAGAACGTCGAGCATCGCCCGCGCGCCCAAGAGCTCGCGGATCTCGCGCAAGAAGTCAGCCTCGCTCTGCCCAGGCAGCGTTCGACCGTCGATTTCGAAGCTGGCCGAGGCCGGAATGACATTGGTCTTCGTTCCCGCACGGACCACCGTCGGGCTCGCCGTGTTCGACAGGTAGGTGGCGAAAGTTCGCCGTATCGAGGGATCGGCCAGAACGTGATCGAGCAGAAGACCGGCCAGCCACGGCGTGCCCAGACGCGGCAAGACAATCTTCGCCGGATACGGAAGCGCGGCGGCGAGCTCACCCAAGAAGCGCTGCACCACCTCCGTCGGATGGAAAGGAAGCCTGGTGCGTCCGACGCGAACGATCGCTTCGGCGGCGCGAATCACCGCGCTGTCGGTGCGTGGAATCGATCCGTGCCCAGCTTCTCCGTCGAAGCTCGCCTTGACCCACACCTGCCCTTTCTCGGCGACCTGAATGGGGTAAAAGACGCGGCCCATCAAGTGAAGCGAGAATCCGCCGACCTCGCCCAGGGCGTACTCGGCGCGGACCAGCTCGGGGTGCTCCGATACCAGGAAGTGAGCTCCCTTCGACGATCCCGTCTCCTCGTCGGCTACGGCCGCGAAAATCACGTCGCGCGCGAGCCTCGGTTTTCTTCGGGCGAGCAAGGACATGACGCACGCGCTCATCGACACCATGTTCTTCATGTCGATCGCGCCGCGGCCCCAGATACAACCGGCGGCGAGCTCGGCCGAGAACGGGGGGTGTGTCCACGTCGCAGCGTCCGCCTCGACCACGTCGAGGTGGCCCGTCAGAAGAAGAGGAGCAAGCTCGCCCGATCCTGCGTAACGCGCGACCATGCTGGCTCGCTCAGGCTCCGATTCGACGACCACGGGCTCGAGGCCATGGCCCCGCAAGAACTCGGCAACGAGCTCGGCGGCTCGACGTTCGCCGCCCGGCGGGTTGACCGTCGGAATGCGAATCAGCTCTTGAAGAAGGCGAACGCAGGCGTCACCTTCGACGGCCCAGTCGATGCCGGCGTCGAGCCAATCGGAGCCGGTCACGAGGGCACGACGCCTCTACCTGCGGCTGACGATCTGGGCAATCTGGAGCAGCGTCTCGGTATCACCAGTCCGGAACGGATGATCGGTGCGCGCAAGCTCGAGCATGGCCAAAAGCCTGTCGCCATCGAACACCGGTACCATCGCCACGCCACGAAGCTCACCTTCGCACGGGTCGGTGCAAGAGGAAAACCGCCGGGCAATGGCGCGCTCGGCGAGACTTTCGCCGGGGTGCCCGATCAGGATTTTTCGCTCGTGCGCCAGGGCGAGCGCGGGATCGGCGTGGGGAATGACGTGACCGAGCTGGTCGTCGACGCCCGGTCCGTGAGCCGACGAGGTCACCAGGCCCACGAAGGGCTCTCGCACCCGATGTACCAAGCCCGCCGTGGCTCGCACCGCGGTGACCGCGGCGTGCATGGCGAAGAGCAGTGCCTCGCCCGCGTCGTGTGCCCTCGCGACCAGCTCTTCGGGAACGCGCGGGGCGGGGACGGTTGGGCCGTCGGTCCAGAACGGGACGGGACCGATGGCCGATAGCTCGCGGATCTCGACCAGGTTGCGCCACTCTTGCCACGATTCCTGGGTGACCAGGCAGTCATCGGGAATGCGGGCGCTGGTGATGCCGCGCAGCAACAGGTCGGTGCCGACGGGCCCAACGATGGCGTCCCCATTGGTAACGTACCAGAGCGCCGGGGTGGCGTCGGAAAGGCGTTGGTCGGACAAAATCATTGGGCTTCTGAGCTCCTATGCTTCGATAAGCGGCCGCTCCGGCCCCTTCGAATGCAATTGTTCCGGAGAAGACCCAGGGCGGCCAAGAATTCGAAAGTGGGACGCCCTTTACACCATGCCCGCCGAAAGGGCATGCTGAACGAACTCGTAGGCCTATGCTCGACACATCGACCAGGCCGCGCATCGTCCCGATTGCCCTGGGTAAGACCGACGTCGGCCGACAGCGCGACCACAACGAAGACCAATTTCTCGTCCACCGCGAACTCGACCTCTATGTGGTCTGCGATGGGATGGGCGGCAACAACGCCGGCGAGGTGGGGGGGGCGGGCGCCCCGCCAGCGGGGGGGAACTTCTTGAAAGCGAC
>JBBSDY010000428.1:0-4516 GCA_038240245.1 Polyangiales bacterium | reverse complement strand
GACCTCATTCGCGATCGAATCGGAGACGAGGCTACCCGCGCCGACGATGAGCGGGGACAGGCACGTCTCGCAGCCACGGTCGGCGCGATGAACACGTCGCGAACCAGGCAAAGCCTGACTCTCGCGTTTGCGCTCGCCGCGGGGGTGCTGCTCGCAGCCTACGGGGTCAGCGCGAACAAGGTATCGTACGTCGTCGAGTCACCCACTGTGGCCAACGACGAGCCCGGGCAGCCGGGCGCCGCTGTCGCGTTCTCCGATGGCTCGCGCATCCGCCTTGCGGCAGACGCCACAGGCCATGTGATGGGCACCGGGTGGCGTGGCGCCGAGTTTGCCCTGGAGCATGGAGCGCTCGAGGCCAACGTCGTCCACCGCTCGTTCTCGAGCTGGTCGGTTCACGCGGGGCCGTTCACCGTGCTGGTCAAGGGGACTCGGTTTGGGGTGTCCTGGTCCCCCGAGACCCGGCGCTTCGTGCTCTCGCTTCATGATGGCGTCGTCGAAGTGCGTGGCGATCTGTTTGGCGGTGGCCGCACCGTCCACACGGGCGAGCGGCTCATCGCAGACCTGTCCACCCGCCAGATTTCGGTCGAGCCAGACTCGAGCCAAGACAGCGCGCAGATGCATCCTGCTTCATCAGTCGATCCGCAGTCGCCGGACACGGGCGAAAACGAGATCGGCACCGGTCAGGCCCCCTCGATGGCGCCGCCACCGAAGTCTGCGCGCATCGAGCGCTCGAACGACTCCGCGCGGACGCCGGGACCTGCACCTTCGGTGCGGTGGCCCGAACGCGTGGCATCCGGCGACTTCAAGGGCGTCGTCGACGACGCGCACGCGCAAGGCATCGATGTCGTCCTTGGACGCGAGTCGAGCGCCGACCTTTCGGCCCTCGCCGACGCCGCACGCTACCTGGGCGATCGCGGCCTGTCGGGCAAAGTGCTCACGATGCAACGCCAGCGCTTTCCCGGCACCGAGCGCGCTGCGATGGCCGCCTACCTGATGGGGAAAATGGCCGAAGAACGCGGCGATGCGCAAGCGGCGTTGACCTGGTACGATCGCTACCTGGACGAGCAGCCGCGCGGCACGTTTGGCCAAGAGGCGCTCGGGAGAAAAATGGTCATGCTCCGGAGCGACAACCACGAACGCGCACTGGCTGCGGCGCGCGAATACCTCGTTCGATTTCCAACCGGTCCCCGAGCGGGCATCGCCCACCAGATCGTCGGCCAGCCCTGACCGTGCTCCGGATCGTCGTCGTTCTGGCGCTCCTCTTGGTGCACTCTGTCGCGTGGTCAGCTTCCCGGATCGCCATTCTCCAGCCTGACGACTCGGATGTCGTCCTGTCCGAAGCCGTCACGCGTCTTCGAGCCGAGCTCGCTGGTGCGGGCTTCGAAGTGGTCCTCGTGGTTCCAACCGAAGGCAGCGATGTTCGGGCAGGACTCGAGCGATTGGGCCCGGGGCCAGCTCCTGCCGCCACGCTCGCGCTCTCGCGCGTCGAAGGAAACGCGGCGATCGACGTCTGGGTGGCCGATCGCGTCTCGGGCAAGACCTCCGTGCGGCGGGTCGACGCGATCGCCAGCAGCGACATTGTTCCATCGGCATTGGCAATTCGCGCCGTCGATCTGCTTCGCGCGAGCTTGCTCGAGACGACGCTGCCGGGTCGCCCTCCCCCGCCAGATCTCGGGGCGCTTCTGCCGGCGAGCACCGAACGCAGCCTCGTGGAGGGAACGTCGGCCGGTCTTGGGATAGGCGTTCTGCACAGCTTCGCCGGCCTCGGACCTGCGGCTCTACCGGTGGTGCGCTTCACACAGAGCATCTATCGACAACTGGCGTTGCGGTTCGAATTCGCGGGGCCTGCTTTTGGCCCGAGCCTGGCGTCGAGTGTCGGCTCTGCCGACATTCGGCAAGAGCTCGCCACGTGCGGTGCGATCTTGGCCGTGAAGCGCGGGCAGTTTGCGCCCTATTTCAGCGCGGCGATGGGTGCCTACCACCTGCACGCGATCGGGCACGCTGCCCCGCCGAATGGCGCAAAGAGTGGTGACGCGTGGGCTGTCACGGCCGACATCGGCGTGGGCGTCGCCGTGCGCATGGGTGCAAGATCAGTGCTCCTGGCCGAAGTCGAAGGGCTCGTCACGTTTCCCGGTGCCGCGGTCGAGCTTGCCGGGTTTGCGAGCGCGCGCGGAGGCCGACCGTCGTTTCTCGGTTCCGTGGGGCCCGCATGGACCTTCTAGCGATGCGATCGCGCCTCGCGGTTCTGCTGGGGCTCGTCGCTGGCTGTGGCTACGCCGTCGTCGACACCATCGACATTCACCCGCCCGATCCTCCCACGCTGGCCAAGCCTTCGACGCGCGACAAACTGCTCTCGCCATTCGCGGCAGAGTCGATCTGGAATACGCCTATTGGCTCGAACGCCGAATACATTCCCGCTCTGATGACCCCGCCGGCGAAAGTTTTCGTCGAGGAGACGTACTTCGTCGTTGCGCAGGCCGGTGATGCATTGCGGGAGCTGCGGTTGCCTGGCCCACGACCCGATGCTCCATGCTCTGGCACCCAGGTCGTCGACAGCCTTCCCGTCCCCGACTCCTTCGTCCTGACGGCGGTGGCCAATGCCTCGTTGGCCAACGCGACGTCGCTACTCCTGCCGGACGGGCACACCCTTCGCGAGCTCGTCGACGTGGCACGATGTGACGCCAACGGTCCGATCTTCGCCACCCCATCGGCGACCGAAGACATCTATGGCCTCGGACTGCACGGGTCACAGGGCGGCTCGGGAATGTCGGCGGTCGGCGGCAGCCTACGGGTCGGCGAGTTGACCGGTCGCACGGCGATTCGCCACGTTCTCAAGATCATCGTGTGGGGCAACGCATATCTCTATATCGACCCCACCATGCCGGCGAGCTGCTACAGGTGGCCAGCCGATCGTTGTGATCAAACCGCGTCCGACCCAGGAACACATGGCTACCATGGGATGGATCCGCGATTCGTACAAGGAACGCTGCTTGCGCTTCCGCCTCAGATTACGGCCAACCAGCTCGGACTTGTGACGCTGCCCGGGGTGTTGCTCTTTTCGGCTCTGCAAGACTACGGGGCGTACGTCGTCGGTAGCGCGGGTGCCGATGCTGTTCAGTTCGGCTTCGATGGAACGGCCGTCGTCGACTTTCAGAAGACGTATGGATACGAGCCGCGCGGTGGTGCGGCGGGCAACGAGGCCTTTGCCGCCGATGTGCGCAAGATCGTCACGGCTCTCGATCTCGTCGCGAACAATGCTCCCGACAGTGTCGGAGGGGGCGGAATGCCTCGTCGCGATCTCGCACCACCCTTCAGCAATTGATCGACGCGGCACGAGCCGTCAGTTCTGAGCGCTGCCTTTTACAATCTTGAAATAGTGAATCCAGACATCTCCGTGACCGGATGGTGTGCCGGTAACTCCCTGCGCAGGGAAGCTGTCCAAGTAGAATTTCACCAGGTGGCATCCTGCCGCGAGAGGCCACGCCGCGGGGGTGGTGCTGTTGGTCATGGTGTGACCCCACCAACCGCCGGTCTGATAGTAGGTGTCTGCCCAGATCTTGGGATCGTCCGGTTTCAGAGTGACTGGGCCGCTGCTGACACCGTCGATGGTCACGTGAACCACCACCGGCGCCATCGGACCCCATCCCGAGGAGAAACGAATCATCACCCGGAAGGTGTCTGGCGTGGCGACGTTGACGTCATACGAAACCCACTCCCCTGGCTCGGGCCAGAGAAGGGCTTGCCCGGCGCCCGGATCGGGCGGCGGAGCGTGGGTATACTGAAGGCCCTCGGTGTCCCAATAGACGTGATCATTGACGAGAGCAGTGCTTCCCCATTGGTTGCCGTGGCTGGCCGGGTACTTGAACTGGCTGATGTCGTCGAGATTGCTTTTATAACCCCCTCGCGTGTTGCTCTTGGCGTTGTTGGGCACGCCGGTGCCTCCGACGACGTCTCCAACCGGAATCACCAGTCCCGCGGTCGGATCGACAGCGTGCCCACGCGCCGAGCTTGGATCGCATGCTGCCCCGCTGACCGGCGCCTCCAGGCTCGCGTCGACGGGGCCAGGGCGGACAGCTGCGCCATCCATCGAATCGCCCTCACCACCCTTGCCGGAGACGCCCACGGCGTTGCTGCCCGCAGCAGAGTTTCCCCCGATGCCTTGATTGACGGCATCGGTGCCTCCAGCGGACCCTGACCCATCCTCACCCACCGTCTGGATGGAAGTAGGACTCTCGTCGGCCCCACATCTCGTCACCAGGAGGCTCGCAACCGCAAGGACAATTGAACGACTCGGCAACATGCCATAGATAGACGTTCTTCAGCCGGTGCATAGCTCAAGAATCGGACGAACATGTCACCTCGACTTGGCTCGCTCCGCGGCGACCTTGGCCTTCCGGGCTTCCTTCGGCTTCGTGCGGCCGCCGTAGATGATCTCGAAGATACGCGTCATCCCGATGGGCTTGCCTGTGCGCCCGACGATACCCAGCTCCCTGAGCTCGGCTACGATCTGGCGAAG
>JBBSDY010000427.1:0-4517 GCA_038240245.1 Polyangiales bacterium | reverse complement strand
GGCGACTACCTGCGTTGCGGCGCCATTGCCAAGGTCAGCCCGATCATGCCGGCCATCCGGCGGCACGCCGAGCGTGGCGGCTACGTGCTGGGCGTCTGCAACGGGTTTCAGATCCTCACCGAGGCGGGGCTTTTGCCCGGTGCCCTCACCCAGAACCAGCACCTTCGCTTCGAGTGCCGCGACGTGTTCGTCACCAAGGTAGCCGATGGCCCCTTCACCACCGGTGTCGGATCCGTGCTCCGACTTCCCATTGCCCACGCCGAGGGCCGCTACCAAGCTGACGAGGCCACCCTGCACGAGCTCGAGACAACCGGGCGGGTGGCGCTGCGCTATTGCGATGCCGCAGGTCACGTCACCCCCCAGGCCAATCCCAACGGATCCGTGGCCTCCATCGCCGGAATCTACGGCGGCCCCAAGAAGAACGTCCTCGGGCTCATGCCGCACCCCGAGCGCATGAGCGAACCGATGGTGGGCGGCTCCGACGGCCGCCAGCTATTCGACGCCGTCCTGCGTGCCTCGTGACGCCGACCGATAAGCCTTCGGTGGTGCCCCCTGCCAAGGACGCATCGGCCAAGCCGTGCCCCGCGTGCTCCAAGCCGCTCGACGAAGGCGCCACCAGATGTCCGCACTGCGGTCTTGCCCTGGGAGAGCACCAGCGCTGTCCACACTGCCACGCCATCGCCGACGTCGAGGTCTCACCCGAGGCCAGGTTCGTCTGCACCGTCTGTGGCGGGGTGAGAATCCCCATCGACGATCCCACGATTGTTCGCTCGCGCGAAACGCTCGACCTCTTGCGAAGCGCCACGGTCGCCCGGTCGGCTCAGGCGATCTGGCGCCTCGTGGCCATCGCGGTGGCCAGCTTCGGCGTCTTCTCGGTGCTGGTCTTGTGGCTGGTCATCGAGGTCGCTCACCCGATCTTCGCGGGGGCCGTGGTCGCGGCCCTGTCCACGCTGGTGCCCTTCGCCTTCGCGGCCCTGTCGTGGAAGAGATCCCGCGAGCGCGGCGCGGAGGTTGTGCCGCTCGTCGAGCAAGCGTGGATGGCGGCTGCGACCGACATCGCGCGGGCGCGCGGGGCCAAGCTCGATGCGGCATCGCTCGCCAAGATCACGCGCATCAGCGAAGCCACGGCCGATCAGATTCTGTCGCGGATGTCGGCACAGAGCGTTCTCTTGAGCTCCGTCACCTCGGAAGGGGGTCTCCAATACACCCTCGTCGAAGACCGCCTACAAGACAACGCCGCTCGCTGACCAACGTCGGTGGAGCCGTCGAGCTCTGGGGCGATCGCGCGGAAACCGCGGCGCTCGGCTCGGCCCTCGACATCCGCTCCGACGAGGGTACCCGCGAGCACGTGCACGGGTTTCACAGCTACCCAGCTCGCATGCACCCCGTGACGGCTCGCCGTCTCATCGACCAGCTCTCATCGCCGGGCGGCGTCTTGCTCGATCCCTTCTCGGGCAGCGGGACGGTGCTCGTCGAGGGACGCCTCGCCGCGCGCGAAGTCATCGGAATCGATGCGAACCCCCTGGCGATCGAGCTCGCGTGGCTCAAGACGCAGAGCTCGTCCGAGCTCGACCGACGCGAGATCGTCGAGGCCGCGCGCACCGTAGGCATGTTCGCCGAGGAGCGCCGCAAGCGCCGCTCGGGAGTGACCCAGCGCTACGGCGCCGAGGACGTCGCGCTCTTCGATCCCCACATCTTGCTCGAGCTGGACGGTCTGCGCGCCGGGCTCGCGCGCATTCCCGCGGGCGGCACCAGGCGCGCGCTCTTTCTCGTTCTCTCGTCGATCCTGGTCAAGGTGAGCCGACGACCTGGCGACACCGCGCCGGGAGAGGCGCCGCGCAGGCTCGCGTCGGGCTTCACGATCCGGCTCTTCTTCAGCAAGGCCGAGGAGCTCGCGCAGCGCATGGCGCAGTTCACGGGACTCTTGCCGCGGAGCACCCACGACACTCCGCTTTTGCGGGTGGGCGACGCGCGCCAGCTCGATGGCGTCAAGAGCGGCGCTGTCGATCTCATCGTCACGTCGCCCCCCTACCCTGGAAACTACGACTACCTGGCGCACCACGCCGTCCGCCTGCGCTGGCTCGGCCTCGACGCCGACCAGTTTGCAAGGATCGAGCTGGGCGCCCGGCGCCACCTCGAGCCCTTGCCCGAAAGCGCCGCCACCGCGCGCTGGGCCTCCGAGCTGGGCGCAGCCATGAGCGCGATGGCACGCGTGATGTCGCGCACGGCGAGGCTCGTGCTCGTGTTGGGCGACTCGGTCATCCGACAGCGACCGCTGTTGGCGGACAAGCTGGTGCGGGACCTGGCGCCCGCATCGGGCTTGATGGTGTCGGCCGTGGGCTCGCAGGCGCGTCCGCACTTTCACGGGGCGAGCGCGCACGCCTTCGACCGGGTCCCCCGCAAGGAGCACGTCATCGTCTGCCGGTTCGCTGCATCGCCTCGCGGCGGAGCACGCGGCCGCGCCGTCCCCCCGAAAATGCGGTAAGGAGAGCCAAGGGCTCCCGCATGCCAACTGTCCACTTCGAGGGAAACTTCTTTGGCGAGGAATGCGTGGCCGAAGTCCCCGAGGGCGGAGCCCTGGTCGATATTTGTGACAAGAGCATGGCACCCGTCCCCTTCTCCTGCCGGAGCGCCACCTGCGGGACTTGCCGCATCGAGGTCCTCGAGGGAATCGAGCTCTTCGAGGCCCCGGAGCCCGAAGAAACCGAGCTCCTCGAAATTCTGGGAGATCCCTTTCACTTTCGCCTTGCTTGCCAGGCCAAGCTCCGAAAGGCAGACGGAATCATAAGGCTGCGCATCAATGATGATGAGCTATGATGCTGTGATGATAGGCTAAAGGCCTGCAACGCCATACAGAGCTCTCGGGATGCGAGTTCCGTTGATCTTTGCTGGCCCTGGCCTCGCTCGTCTGGCAGATTCGGGCCGTCGGATGCCTCTGGACAACCGAGCACTCAAAACCCAGGGGGCTTCCCTCGAGACGGTGGCATCCGTTCCCCTCGCCACAGCTCCGAGCGAAACCCTTCCCGGGCCGTGGCACGTGCGGTTCTTCCGTGAGCTGGCGATCCACGACTGGATCGTCGTCATCTACCTCATCATCCTCACCACCGCGGTGGCGCTTTCGCCGCCCTCGGTCACGCACACCAATTGCCTGAGTCACGTCGTTGCGATGCTGGCGTTTTGCCTGGCGGTGCTCGTTTTGGTGCGGGGGGGCTTGCTCCGCGACCATTTCTTTGCTCCGTTTCTCTATCGCCTGGGTGTGTACGGCACCTTGCAGATCTCGTACTTCGAGCTGCGCGAGCTGCTGCCGTTGGTGAACTCCTCGAGCCTCGATGCCCAGCTCTCGTTCATCGACGAGCGCGTGCTCCACTTCGAGCCGTCGCTCTTCATGGACCGCTTCGTTTCGCCGGCCACCACCGAGTGGTTCGCCTTCTTCTACTTCGGTTACTTCGGACTGCTGGCGACCCACGTGATCCCGATGGTTTTCTTCTCGCGTCGCTCCCGGCTGCTGGGCGAGTTCGGCCTCGGGCTGATGTTCGTCTATGCGACCGCACACACGCTGTACATGGTGGTGCCCGGCTATGGCCCGGTGCGCTACCTGGCCGAGCGCTACCAGCACGAGCTGCCCCCCGGCATCTGGCTCAACGCCGTGCTCAACGCAGTTCAGTCGGGCGGCGCGCAGAAGGACATCTTTCCCTCGCTACACACTGCGGGGCCGGTCTTCTTGTCGCTCTTTTCCTTTCGGCACAGAGACAAGCTGCCCTTCAAGTACACCTGGCCCTTCGTGTCGTTTTTCGCCGCGAACATCGTGATCGCCACGATGTTCTTGCGCTGGCACTACCTGATCGACGTCCTGGCCGGCATCACGCTCTCGGTCAGCGGCTTCTTGCTGGCGGTGCGTTTTTCGCCCCGCGAGATCCGCTACCGCGAGGACAATGGCCTCGGGCCGGTGTGGATGCCCATTCAGCTCGGGCCGCTCCTGCGGGCGCTGGGGTTTGGCCCAAAAGTGCAAGGAGCGCCGTGACCGTTCGCCTCGAGCACGCCACCACCGCCGTCGCCGGCTTTCGTTTTACGGGTGGCTCGGCCGGAATCAAAGCCAACGGGCGACCCGATCTGTCGCTCGCCGTCGCCGACGAAGCCGTCCCCGCCGCAGCCGTCTTCACCACCAACATCGTTCGCGCGGCGCCCGTCGTCGTCGCCGCCGAGCGCGTCGCCCACGGATCGGTCCGGGCCGTTCTGGCCAACAGCGGATGCGCCAACGCCTGCACCGGAGCAGCGGGCCTCGCCGCGACCCGCGAGAGCACGGCCGCGGTCGCCGCCGCGCTCGGCACGTCGGCCAACGAGGTGCTCCCCGCCTCGACCGGTGTCATCGGTGTCACCTTGCCGAGCGCGAAGATCATCGCGCACCTTCCGTCGCTGGTGAGCTCGCTCTCCACGGATGGCGCCGACCGCTTCGCGCAGGCCATTCTCACGACCGACCGCGGCCCCAAGGTGGTTCACGCACGCGCCGAGATCGGAGG
>JBBSDY010000426.1:0-4517 GCA_038240245.1 Polyangiales bacterium | reverse complement strand
TGCTTCTTCGTGGCCGTCACCGCCGAGCTCGACGATCGGCCGGGCCCGGTGCGCGATCGCCTGGTGAAGCTGCAACAAGATTGGCTCGACACGCTGGCCCAGGCGGTGCGCATCGGCATCGCCGAGGGACACTTCCGCAAGGACGTCGATCCCGACCAGTTCGCGTACGAGATGTACGGCGTCATGCTCGTCAACCACCACTGCACACGTCTGCTCCGCGATCCCAGGGCCGAGGCCCGCGCTCGCCGCGCCTTCGAAAACCTGCTCACCGGCGTCCGCAAGAGCCAGCCGTATCCCATACAAAAGGAAAAGCGATGAGAAACCCCGACGGCGCCGCGCTCCTCGCCGCACATAAAAGCACGAACGTTCGTTACCGGCGCCCCGACGTCCGCTGGGCGTCCTTTCAACTGCTCGGCCTGCTCGCCCCCGCCATGGCAGGGCACCTGGCGGCCAAGCGCTTTTTGACACCTCCGCCCCCAAGGCCTCTGTCGGGGCGAATGGCAAGTTTGCTCGCGCGCGCGAGCGATCGCTTCACGGTCGGCCTCAAAACGTCGTTGGGCGGCGTCGACGAAGAGTGCCGGCTGCACGTCGCGGTCTGGCGACACGGGCCCGCGGTGTACCTGCTGCACGGCTGGGGTGGGCGGGGCGCGCACTGGCTCTCGTACATCGAGCCCCTCGTCTCGGCTGGATTCACCGCGGTGGTCCTCGATGCTCCATTGCACGGCGAATCCTTGGCCGAGCGCACGTCGATCGTGCACTTTGCCGCCGCGCTCTCGGCGGTCGTCGAGAGCGTCGGTCCGGCGCGGCTTATCGTAGGACACTCGGCCGGGGCCGTCGCCTGCGCGCTGGCCTTGCGCGGCGGGTCCCCCGGTGGCACCCAACGCGACGTCGGGACCATGGGCAGCGAGCTCGATGCAGGCGGCGTCGTCCTCATCGGCGCTCCCGCCAACCCGGGCGAATTCTTCGGGTCGTTCCTTCGTCGCCTCGGCGTGGGCGAGCGCCTGCACCAGGCGATCCGCTCCGACGTCGAGCGGCGCTACGGTTTTCGGTGGGACGATCTTATCGTGAGGCCCCCCGATCGGTCGGCCCCGGTCCCGGCCCTCGTCGTTCATGATCACGATGATCTCGAGGTCGCGTTCGACGACGCCGAACGCATCGTGCGCTGCTGGCCCAAGGCAACGCTCTTCGGGACGAGCGGCCTGGGACACCAGCGGATCCTCCGTGACGACCGCGTCGTACGCCACGTGGTCGAGTTTGCTCGGGAGCTCGAGCCGATGAGCCAATCTTAGCGCCACCGCGTGAGCTCCCCGCGATCCCGGCCGTGCTACCTTTGTCGCAGCCATGGTCATCACGATGCACAAGAGCGCCACCGCGGAGCAGATTCACGCCGTCACCGAGCGGGTGCGCGAGCTCGGCTACACCGCGCACGAGATGCCCGGCGCTCAGCGCACCGCCATCTGTGTGACCGGCAACAAGGGTCCCCTCGATCCTTCGCTGTTTACCCGCTTCGACGGCGTCATCGACGCCGTGCCGGTCTCGCAGCCCTACAAGCTCGTGAGCCGCGAGCTCAAGCCCGAACCCACCGTGGTCGAAGTGCGCGGCGTGAAGATCGGCGGAGGCTCGTTCTGCGTCATGGCTGGCCCGTGCTCGGTCGAGAGCCACGAGCAGCTCATGACCACGGCCGAGCATGTCAAAAAGCACGGCGCCCAGATGCTGCGCGGTGGAGCGTTCAAGCCCCGCACCAGTCCCTACGATTTTCAGGGCCTCAAAGAAGACGGGCTCAAGATGCTGGCCCAGGCGCGCGACGCCACCGAGCTACCGATCATCACCGAGGTCAAGGACGTCGAAACGCTGCCCCTGGTAGCCGAATACGCCGACGTCCTCCAGATCGGCGCTCGTAACATGCAAAATTTCTCGTTGCTCGAGCGTGTCGGTGAGCTCGGAAAACCCGTCATGCTCAAGCGAGGCATGTCCTCGACCGTCAAAGAGTGGCTCATGGCGGCCGAGTACATCGTCTCGCGCGGCAACCGCAACGTCATCCTGTGTGAGCGCGGCATTCGCACATTCGAGACGATGACGCGCAACACGCTCGATCTGGGCGTGCTGCCACTCTTGCGCGCCATCACCCACCTGCCCATCATTGTCGATCCCTCGCACGGTACGGGCGTGGCCAGGGCCGTCGTGCCTCTCGCGCGCGCAGCGGCGGCGATCGGCGTCGACGGAATCATGGTCGAAGTCCATCCCAACCCCGCCATGGCCCTGTCCGACGGTCCGCAGGCCCTCACCTTCCCCATGTTCGAAGAGATGATGCGCGACGTCGTGCGCATCGTCGATGTCATGGGACAGACCATGGCCTGATCGAGGGATGCGACGGCGATCCCCAGGCGTTCGCCGGGCCGACGAGCTCTTCGGACCCGTTCCTTCGATCGATCTCGGCGTGGATGACGAGACGGCCATCGCCATCCTCGAACCGCTGGTCACCGACGAACGGCGCTCGCGATTAAAAGAGGTGATCGAACGCCGGCTCGATTCGGTCACTGTGGTCATGGACGCGCCCCACGATCCCCACAACGGTGCCGCCGTCATCCGCTCTTGCGACGCGTTCGGTGTCCAGCGGCTCCACGTGATCGAGCGCTACGAGCCATTTCTGGTGGCCACGTCGGTGGCCAAGGGCTCGGAGAAATGGGTCGACGTTCACCTCTACGAGACCGCCGGCGCCGCTGCCGACCTTCTCGCCTCGAGCGATCACGAGTTCATCGCCACCGATCCCGACGGGGAGCTATCGCCCGCCGACTTGCGACACATCGCGCGGCCCGCGCTGGTCATCGGAAACGAACGGCAAGGTATCGAGCCCGCCTTGCGCCGTCTGTGCAAGCGCGCCGTCCGCGTACCCATGCGGGGCTTCATCGACAGCCTGAACCTCAGCGTTTGCACGGCCATTCTGCTGGCTTGCGCGGTCGAAGGCCGTCAAGGAGACCTTCCCGCCGACGAACGCCGACGGCTCTACGCCCGCGGCCTGTTCTTGACCGCCTCCCGCGCCGCCGAAGTGCTCTTCGAAAGGACGCGAACCCCGTGACACCCCAGGACATCTATACTACCGTCCGGCAGCGCTGGAGGTCACCATCCCATGGCAAGAGCAAGCAACAGCAGCACGTCGCACGGCGGCGCGGTCCTCGGCAAGGGGGCACACATCCGCGGGCGAATCGCCGGTGACGGCGACTTGCGGGTCGAGGGATCCATCTCCGGCGACGTCACGCTGAAGGGGCAGCTGGTGGTCGATGGTGGCGCCGAAATCGTGGCCGACGTGCAGGCCAGCTCGGTGATCGTCGAAGGCGCCATCGAAGGAGACATCTCGGCAACAGAAGCAGTTACCATCCGCGCCAGCGCGCGGGTGTCGGGCGCCATCCGCGGCTCGAGCATCTCCATCGAAGAAGGAGCATCCGTCTCCGGCCGCATCGAGGCCGACTTCGAGCTGCCTCCCGAGCTCGGCGGCAAAGGTGGCCGCTCCTAGCGGCCCAAACGAGGAACCATGGCCAATACAGTCATTGCGCACGGCATCACCATCGAAGGCGAGCTCACATCCGACGACGACGTCGTCATTCAAGGCACGCTCCGCGGCAAGCTCACTTCCAAAGACGCGGTCAACGTCGAGAGCGGCGCCGTGGTCGAGGCCGACATCTCGGCTTCGTCGCTGTCGGTCGGCGGCCAGGTCACGGGCAACGTGACGGCAAGCGATCGCGTCGATCTGATGCCGGGCGGCCGGCTCATCGGAGACGTCAAGGCATCGCGCCTGACCATCGCTGACGGAGCCTCGTTCAAAGGCAACGTCGACATGGACGTCTAGGCGCCATCGGCGTCGAAGAAAGACTCTGGCGAGGAGGAAGCATGGCGGACGTCACGGTATTCGGACAGGGAATTTTCCTTCGCGGTAGCATTCGCGGCGAGGGAGACCTCGAGATTCGGGGCAGAATCGAAGGGGACGTCGAGGTCTCCGGCGAGGTGATCATCGCCGAAGGCGCGCTGGTCAAGGCCGACGTCAGCGCGCGCCGCATCACCGTGCGCGGTGCCGTTGCCGGAAACCTCACTGGCGAAGACGGCGTACGTCTCGAAGACGGAGCGCGCGTGGTGGGCGATCTTCACGGCGCCACCATCGGCATCTCCGAAGGGGCGCTCCTTCGCGGCAATGTGCAGACCGGTCAGGGCGCCGAAGGGCAAAAAGGCCGAGCGCGCACCGCCGCAGCGCGTGAAGCCAAGCCTGCCGCCCGTCCCGAGCCGCGCAAGGTTCCCGCCGTGGCCAAAGGCAATGGAACGCCGCGCCGCGCGCCCGCTCTCGCCGAAGAGCGGCCCGGTCCGCCCCCGCCGGTGGTTCCCGCGCTGAAGAAGGGTGCCCGGGCGGCCATGCGTAAGCGCTCACGATGAGCGATTCGCACGCGCGCCTCGTCGCGCTCCTCAAAGAGCGCTCGTTCGAACGCAAAAAGGTGACGCTGGCTTCCGGTCGAGAAAGCGACTTCTTCATC
>JBBSDY010000425.1:0-4525 GCA_038240245.1 Polyangiales bacterium | reverse complement strand
GGACGCCGTCGTGTTCGTCGATGACATCACCGCTGATCTTGCGCGGCGCGATTTCACCATCAATGCCATCGCCATCGATCCTCTGACGCCGGCGCTCATCGATCCCTTCGAGGGGCAGAAGGATCTCGCCGCGCGAATGCTGCGCGCCGTCGGCAATCCAATCGAGCGCTTTTCGGAAGATGGTCTTCGCGTGCTGCGGGCGGCTCGCTTCGCGGCGACGCTCGAGTGCACCATCGAGCCCAAGACGCTGGCGGGAATCGAGCCCACGCTTTCCACGTACCGCAAGGTCAGCGCCGAGCGTATTCGCGACGAGTGGGTGAAGGCGATGAAGGCGCGGCGCCCGAGCATTGCCTTCGAAGTGATGCGCCAGACGGGCATCCTCGCCATCACGTTGCCCGAGATGATGTCCCAGGTGGGATGCGAACAGAACCGCTACCACGCCTACGACGTCTGGGACCATTCGATGGCGTGCCTCGACGCATGCGCGGGAGATCCACCGCTCAGGATCGCCGCGCTGCTGCACGACATCGGAAAGCCCAAGACGCGAGAGCGCAGCGAGAAAACCAACGATTTTACGTTTTACAACCACGACATCGTGGGCGCCGATATGGCCGGCCCCATCCTCGAGCGCATGCGATTTTCGAACGAGGAGCGCGCTCGCATCACATCGCTCGTGCGAAACCACCTCGTCTGTTATTCCGATGACTGGAGCGACTCTGCCGTTCGCCGCTGGATTCGACGCGTCACGCGCGACCGCGTCGAGGACCTTTACGCCCTGAATCGCGCCGACGTGCTCGGCAAGGGACGCGAGATCGATGCCGATCTCTCGGCTCTCGAAAAGCTCAAGGTTCGGGTCGCCGCGGTGCTCGAGGCCAAAGATGCGCTCTCGGTGCGCGAGCTCTGCGTCGACGGCAAGGACGTGATCCGCGAGCTTCAAATCCCGCCCAGCCGCCGCATCGGCGAGGTGCTCGAGGGTCTGCTCGAGAAGGTCGTCGAGGACCCCCATCTGAACGAGCGCGAGACATTGCTTTTCCTGATTCGCCAAATGGGAAAAGGCTAAAGCGCGATCTTCACTTCTTGGGCAGCTTGGCGGCCACGCGCTCGTCGAGCTCGGCGGGAGAAATCCCGAGCTCGTTGCCCACGGCTTCGAGGTACGCCTTTTCTTCGGGGGCGACGACGCCATCGGCCACCGTGGCCTCGATGAGAAGGTCGAGCGCCATGGTTTGCGCCTCCTTGGGAAGTTGGCGAATCGTTTCGGCCGCCTCGCTGCGATCGACGATGGGAAAGATGGTGTCGCGCTCGTCCGGCGGGATTTCGAACTTGGCCAGCATCTTGTCGACGAAGGCGTCCTCGGCGGGCTCGAGATCGTCGTCGGCTACCACCAGCCCAGCGATGAGACGGCAAATGCTCCTGCGCAGTTCCTTGTCCACGGTTCGCCTCCGGTCACCGAGCTTACCAGAGGCCAGTGGTGATATGTTCGTCGCTCATGAGACGCCATTCTGCAGTGGGCCTCGGGGTTTTGGTTCTCGGCTGCGGTGGATCGCACACATCGCCGCAGACTCCCGTCGAAGCTCGGGCGCCGTCTCCGGTCTCGGCCCCCAGCGCCAGCGCGGCCCCGACGCTCGCCAAGGCGAGCGAGTCCGCTCCGGCCACCATCTCCACGGCGAAGGTCCACACCGAAGGGCAGCACTACGTGCTCGATGGGAGAGCGCCAGCCATCCTGAGCGTGGGAGGAACGGGCGAGCTCGAGATCGTCCTCGTTGCCAGGGACGGGTACCACATCAACGACGAGTTTCCGTACAAGCTTCGCACCTCGGTCGAGCCCGCCGGCACGGTGACGTTCGAGAAGGCCGAGTACGCTCGCAGCGAGGGCTCGTACACCAAAACCGAAGCGCGCTTCAAAGCCAAGTTCGCCGGTGCCCGGGCCGGTGATTCCAAGATCGGTTGTGTCATGGCCTTGTCCGTTTGCACGACCAAAGAGTGCGTGACCGACAAGGTGCAGCTCGAAGTACCCGTCACGGTGCGGTGAATGTCATTGCTCCGAGCCGAGACAGGCGGACTGGTCGGCGCCTCGATCTTCGCGGTTTGCGCCCTGTGCGCCCCGCGGGCGAACGCACAGCCAGCGAGCCTGCCCGATGGCGTTTCGGTGGGAGACTTCTGGTTTCGCCCACGCATCGAGCTGCGCCCACGCGCCGAATACAACTACCACCCGGTCGCAACGACAGGCATCGAGCTGCCCGTGCTGGGAAGCACGTTCGGTACGCCCCATCCCATGAGCCAACAGTGGGTCGTGAGCTCGCGCTCGCGTCTCGGGCTCTCGGTGGAGCGCGGCTTTCTGTTCGGCAACGTCGTCATCCAGGATGCGCGCCTGGCCGGCTTGCCCAGCCCGGCCAGCGTCGACCGCAGCGAGGTGTTCTCGGCCACCTCGTTCTCGTCGGCCTTCATCGAGCTTCGCACGCAGGGTGCGGGAGCATGGGCGCGCATCGGTCGCCAGGAAGTCACCTGGGGGGAGGGTCGCTTGCTCGGCGCGTCGGACTGGGCGCTGACGCCGCGATCGCACGACGCTGCCAGGCTCCACTTCACGCTGCGTCAGCTCGATTTCGAGGCCCATGCAGCGTTGCTCGCTCCGCCCGGCGCCGCTCCGCCGGAGTACCGCATGCAGGCCGATGCTTCGGGGGCGAGCGCAGGAACGGGAGCTCAGCTCTACGGAGTCAATGCGATCGGACACTTCGATCCTCTTTTGCACGCCGAGCTGACCGGTCTCGCCAGAATCGCTCGCGAGCCCCTCGAAGCAACCGCGCTCATCCCGAGCGACACCTTCCTGGCGGGCGGTCGCATCTTCGGCGATCGCGCGGGCTTCTCTTATTCGGCCGAGCTCGCCTACGAGGCGGGGCGCGTGGCCATCGCCGGCGGGAACCGAACGCTCTCTGCATGGGCCGCAACAGCCCACGTCGATTGGCAGACGGGTTGGCTTTGGCGCCCGAAAATCACCATCAGCACGTCGTACGCGACGGGCGATCGCGCCGACGAGACCGGCAAGCTCCACCGCTTCGATCCCCTCCTTCCCGATGTTCGCTCCGGTCTCGGGCAAATGGGGCTCTATGCGTGGACGAACGTGCTCGACGCGGCCCTCGCGCTGGTGGTCGCGCCCACCGACGAGCTCACCGTCGCGCTCGACTACCGGCACGTTCGGTTGGCCGACGCGCGCGGCGCGTGGTTCGCTGCGTCGCTCGCACCGGTGGGACAAAATCGAAACAACGACTCGACGCTCCTAGGCAACGAGATCGACGCCGAGATCACCTACGCGCCGCTCGACGCGCTGGCCGTGACCGCCGGTTACGGCGCGCTCGTCACCGGGGACGGCGCCCGCGCGATCTTGTCGCCGCTGGATACCGACGCGGCACCGAGTTTGCTGTCCGCGGCGTTCTTGCAGCTACGCCTCACCGCACCATGATGCGAGTCCCAGCGCCGGCGCCAGCTCTATCGGCTATTGCGCGGTGGCCGTGCACTGCGCGCTTTGCTGGCAGGCGGCGTCGCGCGTGCACGTCTCGCACTTGTTGACGCAACCGATCAGACATGTGGTGCGTGCGGTCATGCACATGGTTCGGCAGTTGGCGCGGTTGCAGTCGGCAACGCACTTGTCGCTCGTGCTGTTGCAAGTAGCCGCGCATGTCTTGGCGGTGCCGATGCACCCGGAGCTGCAGCCCGCGTCCGACAAGGCCTCGGCGGCCGCATCGAACGGGCCCTGCACATCAGGCAACGTTGCGTCGGCAACCGACTGCCCACCCGCGGAGTCGGGTGCAGCGCTGCTCTGGTCGTCGCTGACGGTGGATCCACCCGCCGAAGCGTCGGACAGGGGGATCGTGGCGCCACCCGCGCCCCCTTGTGCATCGGCGGCCACGGGGTCGAACCGCTCGAAGTCGTACGTGCACTGTAGACTTACGCACGCCGCGACCAGCCATCCCGCGCGTGCCCATGTGTGCCAGACGAGGCGATTGGACCGAGAAAATGCGCTCCCCATCGAGAGCCATCGTACAACCAAAGCGAGACGGCTTCGAGAGGGATGAGGCCTATCGCTCGAACCACTCGCGCTTGGGCCCCACGTCGGCATGGACGAAGAGATCCGAGGCGCCGTCGTATTGACCAATGCCCCCGTCCCAGCCCGTCTCCACGATTTCTTTCTTCATCTGGGCGGGGGACAGGCCGATGATTCGAAAGTCGACGGCGTGGCCCAGCGAGTGCTGGCTGTGCGAGGCCACGCGATGACCCTTTTTGCGCAGCATCTCGTTGAGCTTAGGACTCCGATAGCCGGAGACGAGCTCGAGGCGGGAGCCCGGGTTGCGGATGGCAATCTGGCGCAGCAGCTCGAGTAAGCGCGGATCGAGCGAGATGCGCGATGCTGTGGTGCGATCGGCGAGCGAGTCACAAAAGCGATCGTGCGTCGGCTCGGTTGACGAGAGCGGCATGGCATCGCCGGTGTGAACATTGACGAGGGTGGCCCAGGTCGAAACATCCGACCCGTCAT
>JBBSDY010000424.1:0-4539 GCA_038240245.1 Polyangiales bacterium | reverse complement strand
GTGCCTCGATCACCCCCACGTGCAGGACATCTTGCCCCGCGTCTCTCGTCGGCACGTCACCTACGGGATCTCGGCGCAGGCCGATTACTGCGCCAAGGCCATCCGCTACAGCGGACTTCAGACGTCGTTCCAGGCCTTCAAGAGAGGCGCGCCCCTGGGCGAGTTCACGGTGAGCATGCCGGGTACGCACAACGTGCTCAACTGCCTCGCCGTCATCGCCGTGGCCGACGAGCTCGAGGTGCCGCTCGACGTCACCAAACAAGCGCTCGCCACCTTCGGAGGCGTTGGACGCCGTTTCTCCATCGTGGGCGAGCCCGGCGGTATCACGCTGGTCGACGACTACGGTCACCATCCGGCCGAAATCGAAGCGACGCTCGACGCCGCCCAGCGCGCCTACAACCGGCGCGTCGTCGTCGCCTTTCAGCCCCACCGCTACACCCGCACGCGCGATCTCTTCGACGGCTTTTCGCGCGCCTTCAACAAGGCTGACGTCGTGATCGTGACCGACATCTACGCTGCGGGCGAAGCGCCCATCCCCGGAATCACCGCGGGTCATCTGGCCCAATCGATCCGTGAGCACGGTCACCACGATGTCATCTACGTGCCCGACAAGCGCGCCGTCGTCGACGAGCTCGAACGGCGCGTGGAGCGGGGCGACGTCGTCATCGCCCTGGGTGCGGGAGACATCAACGCTTCGGTCCGCGAGCTGCGGATCAGGCTCGAGAAGGGAGGCGCGCGATGAGCTCCTCGGTGCATCCGCCCGGTTTGCCGTTGCCGCCCAACCGTCGGCTCAAGAAAACCAAGGCTCGCTCCGCCTTGATCGAAGCTCCCGACGAACGCATCTCGCAGGGCCCGCCGCCCCCCGAAAGCGATGCGCAGCGCGAAGGCGAAGAACCGACGGACGCCAGGCGAGCCCGCTGGAAAGAGGGTCTTCGACTGGGCGCGGGTGTCGCGGTCACCGTGGCGGCTGCCCTCGCCTGCGTGTTGGGGCTCTTGCACTACACGCGAACGAGCCCTCGATTCGCGGTGCGGACCATCGACGTGCACGGAACGTCGCGTCGATCGCCAGAAGACATTGCCCGCCTCGGCGGAATCGTCATGGGGCAGAACGTCTTCGTGACCGATCTCGAGGCGGCGCGCGCCGGCATTCTCAACGATCCGTGGGTCGAGCAAGCGAGCCTCCGGCGCAAGCTCCCGGCGGCCATCTCCGTCGATCTCATCGAGCGCGAGGCGGCGGCTCTCGTGGCCATCGGGCCCGATCTGTACCTGTCGACCCGTCAGGGCGAGCCTTTCAAGAAGCCCGAGCCGGGCGATCCGTTCGACCTTCCCGTGGTGACTGGCATTCGAACCGACGACGTCATCAAGGACCGCAACGCGACCATCGTTTCGATACGTCGGGCCCTCGATCTCGTGGCCGACTACGACCACCTCGGGCCTTCGAAGTCGCTCCCCGTACAAGAAGTGCACATCGAGGACGACGGCGGTCTCGTGCTCTCGGTCGGCAAGGACGTCATCCAGCTCCACATGGGCAAGGGGCCCTACCGGCAGGGCCTCGATCAGGCCATTCGCGTTCTGGGCGAGCTCGCCAATCGACGTGCTCAGGCGTCGGTCGTCTTTCTCGACAACGATGCGCACCCCGAGCGGGTGGTGGTGAGGATGCGATGAAAATAGAGCAGAAACTTGGCCAGTTTAGGGCCCGCATGGCAGCGTCCGCCGTGCTGATGAGGTTTGCTTTTTCCCAGAGAGGCTCGGCATAGCACCCATGAAAGGGCGTTTGGAAAGCTCGGAGATCGTCGTCGGCCTCGACATTGGCACGACCAAGGTCTCCGCCGTCGTCGGCGAAGTCGATTCGGACGGCATCACCGTCCTCGGAGTCGGCAATGTCCCCTGTCGCGGCCTGCGCAAGGGCGTCGTATCGAACATCGACTGGACGGTTCG
This sequence comes from Polyangiales bacterium, assembly GCA_038240245.1. Taxonomy (GTDB): domain Bacteria; phylum Myxococcota_A; class Polyangia; order Polyangiales; family Polyangiaceae; genus DASWDH01. The sequence continues at coordinate 2,601 of JBBSDY010000424.1, read as the reverse complement.
ATCCATTCGCGATGCAGTCGATGCCGCTCAAACCATGGCCGGCGTCGAGATTCGCACGGTCTACGCCGGTGTCGCGGGAAGTCACATCCGCTCGCAGGCCTCCGACGGCGTCGCTGCCATTGCCGGCGGCGAAGTGACCCGCGTCGATCTCGAACGGGTGCTCGAGGGCGCGCGCGCCATCCCCGTCGATGCCGACCGCCAGATTCTCCATGTGTTGCCCCGCGAGTACATCGTCGACAACCAGGACGGCATCCGCGATCCCATCGGGATGAGCGGCGTCCGGCTGCAGTCGCGGGTGAATCTCATCACCGCCGCGACGAGCTGCGTGCAAAATGTGATTCGCTGCGTCGAGCGCTGCGGTCTGTCCGTGGCTGACGTGGTGCTCGAGCCCCTGGCGAGCGCCGAAGCGGTCCTCTCCGAGGACGAGAAAGAGATCGGTGTCGCCGTCATCGACATCGGCGGCGGAACGACCGACCTTCTCTTGTACGTCGAGGGCGGCATCGCCCACACCAGTGTCATCCCGGTCGGTGGCAACAACGTGACCAACGACGTGGCAGCTGGCCTGCGCACGCCGATGGGCGAGGCCGAACGCTTGAAGCGCAACTTCGGGTGCGCGCTCGGCCGGATGGTGGCCGACGAGGAAGAAGTCGAAGTGCCCGGTGTCGGTGGCCATGCTCCCCGCAAGGCGGCGCGGCGCGTTCTGTCCGACATCATCGAGCCGCGCGTCGAAGAAATCTTCGCCCTCGTCCGCAAGCGCATCGAGGACACCGGCTTGCTCGAGCAGCTCTCGGCAGGCGCGGTGCTCACGGGCGGCGCGGTGCTGCTCGAAGGCATGAGCGAGTTCGCCGAAGAGATCCTGGGCATGCCCGTTCGGCTTGGCTACCCCGTGGGCATCAAGGGGATCACCCAGCTCGTGCAGGGCCCGCAGTTTGCCACCGGGGTGGGCCTGGTGAAGTTCGGCGCCCAGGCGCTCGCTCACGCGCGCGAAGCGGGGGCCCTCGATGTTCGGCGCGTCCCGATCCGGCACACCACCGAGATCGAGCACGAGCCCGAAGTGTCACAACAGAAGACGAAGTTTTGGCAGTGGGTCAAAGCAGCTTTTTAACGACTTGGCTTGGACAATAAAGAACAGAAGTAAGTCACCAAAGTTTCACAGACCGACCACAGGAAGAGGCGCCCTCGGAAGGTCTGAAGTTTTAGGAACCCAGTTCGAAGTTATCCGGGAGAGGACGACCATCATGAGTTTCTCGATCGAGTTTGCCGACGAGACCCAAGAGTATCAGGCACGTATCAAGGTGATCGGCTGCGGCGGCTCGGGCGGTAACGCTGTGAACGCCATGATGAGCTTCGGACTCGAGGGAGTCGAGTTCGTTGCCGTCAATACCGATGCCCAGGCCCTCAACGCCAGCTCGGCGCCGCTGAAAATCGGCATCGGCACCGGCGTGACGAGGGGGCTCGGCGCGGGAGCGGATCCCGAGAAAGGTCGCAAGGCCGCTCTCGAGGACGTGACGCGCATCAAGGAGGCCATCGCTGGCGCCGACATGGTGTTCATCACCGCCGGCATGGGCGGCGGCACCGGGACGGGCGCGGCACCCATCATCGCTCAGCTCGCCAAGGAAGAAGGCGCGCTCACGGTAGGTGTCGTGACCAAGCCGTTCCTCTTCGAAGGCCGGCAGCGCGCTCGCAAGGCAGAGCACGGCATCGCCCTGCTCACCGAGCACGTCGACACGCTCATCACCATTCCCAACGAGAAGCTCCTCGCCCTCGAAGGCGACGAGCTGTCGTTCATCGAAGCCTTTCGCAAGGCCGACGAAGTCCTTTACCAGGCGGTCAAGGGCATCAGCGATCTCATCACCCAGAGCGGCATCGTGAATGTCGACTTTGCCGACGTGAAGACGGTGATGTCAAACATGGGACGCTCGATGATGGGCACCGGCTGCGCGAAGGGTCAGGGCCGGGCGCGTCTCGCGGCCGAGATGGCCATCATGTCACCGCTTCTCGACAACATCTCAGTCGAGGGCGCGACGGGTGTGCTCATCAACATCGTCGGCGGTCCCGACCTCAAGTTGAAAGAGATGGAAGAGGCGGCGAGCCTCATCCAGCAGCAAGCTCACGAGGACGCCAACATCATCTGGGGCGCCAGCATCGACGAATCGGCCGGCGAGATGGTGAAGGTCACCGTGATTGCCACCGGGTTCGATCGAGAGGTTGCCCAGCTCGACGTCCGCCAGCAGGCCGCGCAACGTCCTGCGGCATCGCACAGCTTCGCGCAGGTTCCGGTAGCGCTGCGTGCCTCGCCTGTGTCGCAAGCCGCGCCCTCGCAACGCCCGCTCGTCCGCGACGAGCCCGCTCCCGCCTTTTCATCGCGACGGCCCAGTGCCCCCGCGTTCGTTCAGGCCTCGCAGCCCGGCCTGCCCATGCGCACCGAGCGGCTCACGCTGCCCGCGGGCATGGACAGCGAGTGGGACACGCCGACCTTCCAGCGCAAAGGTCAGTAGACCGACTGAGCTCTCTCTTATTCGAGGCCTAAGCGCGCGTCAGCTCGTCGACGAGCAGCGAAAGGCCCACCGCTCGAATGCCTTTCGCCAGAGGGAAAGTATC
>JBBSDY010000423.1:0-4545 GCA_038240245.1 Polyangiales bacterium | reverse complement strand
GGCGGCGCGAAAGCCGGGTCGTCAAATGCCCTCGAATCGAAGCTCCGCCGCGACGCCCGGCCCTTGGTCGGGGTGACGGGCCCGTTGCGGAGACCTACCCTGATTGATGGAGGTCCACGATGGCGCAGGGGAGCGGAACATTGTTGTTTCACCAGATGCCTCTCGCGTGTCGGCGTGCGATTGCGCCGTTCGTGGGCACCGACGTCGACAAGGCGGTCTCCCAGGCGTGGGACAAGTGCCCGGACGCGATTGCATTGCTTTGGCTTGCCGCCATTCGGGCGCCTCATCAGGACGGAGGGCCGCGCAAGGTCCAAGAAGAGATCGCGCGCGCCAAGGGACGCGTCATGGAGTCAATCAACGAGCCTTCCACGGACTTTGGGCGGATCGCTCAGGCGCGGCTCGTCGAGCACCTCGAGCAACCAGGTATTTTCTTGGACGGTCCACCCGAGCAAGAAGCGCAGCTCGCCGAATGGAACCGCGGGCTCGACCAGGACACCCCGCGCGAGCTGTACATCGAATATGTGCGGCGGATGGCCGACGTCGTCGAAGGCATCCGCGTCAACCTGAGGGCGCTGGCGGTCGAATAGCGGGGCGTGCTCGCCCGCACTTGGCGACGCGCCTGGCTTGGCAACGCAGTGTGGTTGCGCGGTATCCGGTCACAGAATGACCCGCGCGCAAAAGGCCGTCGTTTCGATGTGGCTGCCTCGACAGAAGACCTTGGCCGACGTCCCGCAAACCTTACCGACCTCGACCCCGTCGGAAAACATGCTCGTTCCCATCAGCTGGCCGTCGCCATCGGCGCTGCCGGTGCAGCCCGTCATCACGTAGCCGTCCGGGCAGGTGGCGCCGCCGATTCCAGACGATCCGAAGCCAATCCCCAGCACGCATTGGTCCTGGAAAAAAGTCGTCGTGACCACCTGCTTGATGTCGAGATGTCCGGCGCCGGGGACGCCTACCAGGTTGGCGTAACTCACGACGGCCGCCCCCGGAGTGGCGAGCGAGCTCAAGATCCGCTGATCTCCCTCTGCCGCGATGCCACGGGCCGTCTCGACGGCTTGCTGGTCGCCGCTCTGACGCGCGAGCGACTCGTCGACGATCATCGACTCGAGCCGGGCATCTTGCGCGGCGCGAGTGGCCTGCTCCGCCGCGAGCTGCGCGGCCAGCGAGGTGTCGGCGGCTTGACGAGCCGCAGCCTCGGCATCCGTTGCCCGTCGCTCGGCATCGGCCAGGGCGGCGACGTCGCTGCGCAGCGATGCCTCGGCCTGCGTGGCGCGATCCTGTTCGGCCGCGGCCGCCGCGCGAATCGCGGCGAGGGCTGCTTCGTTCGCACGCCGCTCGGCCGCGAGCGCCGTGTCGAGCTCATTCTGGAGAACCACTTCCTGCGGCAAGGCGAACAGGGGCACCTGGGCCACCGACATGGCCAACGGCACTGCATTGAGAGGAACCTCTCGGCCCTGCAAGGTCCACGAGTCGGGCCGGTCGTCGCAAGTATCCTTGGCGGAGCCCCATCCGTGGTGAACCCGGTTACATGCTTCGAGCTGAATGGACAGCGGGTGGCTGAAGAGGCTGTCGTCCGGTGATCGGTCGAGCTTGAAGGCATGTCGAAAGGTTTCGGCAGATGTGCCTCCCAGCGTGATGTGCGCCCGTCCGTCGTCGAAACGCACATATCCCAGCTCTTCGGTATAAAAAGGCTCGTCGCCGTGGGCGCCCGCGATGAGCTCGAACACCTTGACGCGGGTGAGGCGCCAGCCGTCCAGCGGAAAAGGCAACAGCGGCTGCCTTGTCGGCGCCGGCTGCAGCGTCACGTCGAACTCGACGGCTTCAGAGAACGCGAACGAAGACCTGGTTGCCCCCGTGATGGCGAGCGCGACCCCGAGGGGAACGGCGAACATCGAGACTGGTTTGCGCATGGAAGCGATAGTCGATGCGACTGCGCGGACGATCCATGGTCATTTTTTCTGTTCATCCTGCGAGACCTGCGAGACCAGTGACACCGACAGCCCGAAGTGAGCGGACAAATCGGGGTCGGGCACTGGCGCCTCCGGCCAGCGGACGGCGGGCTCAGCGTGCCAGCTCGAGTCGCGACGGGCACAGATGTGGTCGATGGCAGCGCACGGCGCGGAAAGACGTCGCACCGGATCGCTGGCCCCGGCGGTAAGCGCCACCATCCCCACGTCGGCAAGCGCCTTCTCGAGCGCCGTGCGATTTTCGCGTGAGCCGTAGTGGTGCGGCGAGCTCACCATGTCTTGATTGAAATCGCCGAGAACAAAGAGCTCGTGAGCCGGATAGTCCTTTCGGAGCTTCATCCAGTCGGCCGCCTGGACCGCGAGCGCCTCACGGAACGCGACTCCATCGCTGGACGTGTAACCGCGCCACTCGCTGCCGAGCCAGGGAAGCACGGTGCCGTACACGATGAACGGCTCGCCGGTTCGCGGCCTCAGCAGAACGGCTGCCGTCCGTTTTGGATCGCTCGTTTCGAGCGGCTCCATCGGGTACCGCGACCAGATCGTCACCCAACGCAGCTCCGACGGATCGAGCCCGTCGCGCCCCTCGTCGGAGGAGTGCTGGAAGAATGCGTGGCCCGGCGTGAATCCGTCGCGCGTCTCGGTGAAGACCCAAACGTCCGCCCTCTCGCGATCGATGTGACTCAGCAAGGCGTCGCGATGACGCGCCGACGCAGGTAGTTCGAGATTCCATGTGGCCAGCTTCATAGGTGACGGTCCCCGAGGATAAAAGTATGCCTGAACGCTCGTGCGCGCGCCGGGCGAAAGAGCAGGTTTCGACCTCGACGCACCTCAAGGCACCTTCACCCGCGCTATCGCGGCCATCCGATCCGTTTCCCGGAACACCGAAACGAGCAGCGTTTTCCCCGCAATCCCATACGCGTGCAGCGTGTACCCCTTGTCAATGCACGCGAAGCGTTCGAGCTTGCCGCCGGCGCGCGACTGGAGAAACACACGGGCGATGTCCGGCAGGTTGCCGGGCTTGGTTTCGGCGAGCAGGCTCTGGCCAGCGATGATTACGTTGCCGCCGGCGAAAAATCCCCTCGCCTGTCCGACGTGAAAGGGAAAGACCTTCTCGACCGACGGGGGGTCGGCGGCGGTGATCTTGTAGACGCCCGGCTTGTCGAGCGCGCCGTCTTGGTAGCCGGAGAAATAGATCGAGGAAGCATCGGCCACGATCGATTGGCCATCGAACCGCGCCGCGCGCACTTCGGCCGCGCCACCGGCGGCGGGAAGGGACATGAGTGAGGACTTGTCGCTCGGATTGAGGCCGAGATCGAAAAGGCCGCCCTTCTTGGGGCCGGCGGGTTTCTTGTTGCTGGTAGGCTCGGGCTCATCGCGGAAGAAGACCAGCCGGTCGCCCACTTTGGCGAGGGACGAGAGCTCGCCTTTCGACTCGTAGAGAGAAACGGAGGGCCCGCCGGCGAGCGGTGCCCGCTTGATCGTCCATGAATTGGCCGTCCCCACCTTGCTGTCTTCGATCCAGAAAAGGGTCGTGCCATCGAATGCCGCCGGGCCGGCGTGCACAGAAGAGGCCTTACCGAGGAGCCGCGTCGTGATCGATCGCCCTCCACCGAGCTTCTCCTTCGACAGGTCGAGGATCGTGGTCAACGTGCCGCCCGCCTTGGGAAAGGCGACGAAAATGGGCTCGCCGCTGGACTGGCTGATCAAACGGTCGCCTTGAATCCACATCGGTGACTCGAAGATGCTTCCGTTCATCTTGCCGAGCGATCGCGGAGTTCCGCCTATAAGAGGCACCTGAAACATTTCGTTGAGGTTGCGAAAGAAGACTTGATCGCCGTCGATCGCGATGCCTCGCACGAGGTCGTTGTTGTTGTACTTCTGAAAGGGCACCAAAAGGTCGGTTGGCTCGATGCAGGCGCCGGTGGCCGGCGCGCTCTCGGCGCTCGGGGACGAAGGCGACGCCGCGGCCGTCTTCGCCTTCTCGTCGCGCTTGCAAGCGCTGGCGGAGCTGAGTGCGCCGATGGCGAGGACAGCAACGAACAGGCTTCGTGACAAGGACATGGCACACCATATCGCGTCCTGCACGATTTCGTGAAGCTCCGGGCCATGAGCGAGCATTACCCACGCAATGTGCCGACTGTTCGCGATCGCACTGGCCGGGGGCCTCGCGGGCTGTACGGGTGTCATCAGCGACTCGGACCAGATCGGCGGGGTCCAGGGGACGGGCTCCGGTAGCTCTGGATCCGGCGCTCCTGGGGATACGAACGGCTCGTTCGATCCCAAGAACCCGGACGCTCCAGCTGCGCCAGTGTTCGCATGCGACGCTTCGGCCGAGCCCGCGCAGCTTGCGTTGCCTCGCTTGTCACGCGTGCAGCTTGGCAACACGTTGCGGCTCGCCATACATCTCGCTCTGCCGGCCGATGAGGATGCCATCTGGGCCAAGGTGAGCCCTCAATTCGATCGGTACCCCGTCGATCAGCGTACTCCCGCGCCGGGCGATTTGAAGGGCGGATATTCGCGGTTCGATCAGTCGATCCAACAGACACAGATCGACGCCATGTACGCGACCGGGATCGCC
>JBBSDY010000422.1:0-4562 GCA_038240245.1 Polyangiales bacterium | reverse complement strand
TTGCTCGATGAATTGCTCGACGTCTGCCGCGGTCAGCTCTCGAAGCTCTGCCACGTCGTGCATCGTAGCAACACACGAGCGGAGCGAAAGCCCCCGTGCTATTTCTCGCAGGCGAATGTCGCGCGACCGTGAAATCAGTGAGAAGACCGCCGCGATCAAAAAGGGCGGCGCTGCCAAGTACCACCAAAAAAACGCCCAGCAAGACAAGCTTTTCGCACGAGAGCGCCTCGATCGATTGCTCGATCGCGATTCCCTGGTCGAAGACGCCCTTCTGGCCAACTCGTCCGATCCCGATCTGCCGGCCGACGGTGTCATCACCGGTGTGGGCGCCATCGGCGGGCGCACGGTGGCCGTCATGGCCAATGACTCCACCGTCAAGGCCGGATCGTGGGGCAAGCGCACCGTCGAAAAAATCGTCCGCATCCAGGAGACGGCACAGAAACTCGGCTGCCCCCTCGTCTACCTCGTGGACTCTGCCGGGGCGCGCATCACCGATCAGGTCGAGATGTTTCCCGGTCGTCGTGGCGCCGGCCGCATCTTTTTCAATCAGGTTCGGATGTCGGGAGCCACTCCCCAGATCTGTCTGCTCTTCGGGCCCTCGGCGGCGGGAGGCGCATACATTCCGGCCTTTTGCGACGTCGTGGTGATGGTCGAGGGCAACGCCAGCATGTACCTCGGCTCGCCGCGCATGGCCGAGATGGTCATTGGCGAAAAGGTGACGCTCGAAGAAATGGGCGGCGCCAAGATGCACTGCTCGGTGTCGGGGTGCGGCGATGTGCTGGTAAAGACGGAAGACGAGGCGATTGCCTTCGCCAAATCCTACCTTGCATTCATGCCGCAGACCTTCGAGGGACGCGTCGCCATGGCCGAGGCTCGTCCAGCCAAGGCAGCGATCCGGCCTCTTTGCGAAATCATTCCCGCCGACGAGAACAAGGCCTTCGACATGATGGCGGTCATCGACGCCATCGTCGACGAGGGCAGCTTTCTCGAGATCAAAAAGCTCTTTGCGCGCGAGATCGTCACCGGTTTCGCGCGCATCGAAGGGCGCGCGGTGGGTATCGTCGCCAACCAGCCGAAATGGCTGGGGGGCGTCCTGTTCGTGGACAGCGCCGACAAGGCAGCGCGGTTCATCTGGCTCTGCGATGCGTTCAACGTGCCGCTTCTCTATCTCGCCGACGTTCCGGGTTTCATGATCGGGACCAAGGTCGAGCGGCAAGGAATCATCCGCGCCGGGGCGAAAATGATCGCCGCGGTGAGCGAGGCAACCGTCCCCAAGCTGTCCGTGATCGTGCGAAAGGCCTACGGGGCTGGGCTCTACGCCATGTGCGGCCCTGCCTTCGAGCCCGACGCATGCATCGCGCTGCCGTCGGCGTCGATCGCCGTCATGGGCCCGCAAGCCGCGGTCAATGCCGTCTACTACAACAAGATCCAAGAGGTGCCCGTGGGCCCCGAGCGCCAGGCGTACGTCGAGCGACTCCGCGACGAGTATCGCGCCGACATCGACATCCACCGGCTCGCCAGCGAGCTGGTCATCGATGCCGTGATTCCCACCGAGCGTCTGCGCAGCGAGATTGCGGCGCGGTTCGCGCGGGCAGCCGACAAGCGCGAGCCGCGGGTTCCCAAAAGGCACATCGTGCCTCCGGTGTGAATGCATAAACGGTTCGCAGCTCTCGTTTCGAGCGCGTCGCTCGTCGCGACGGTGTGGGTTACCCGTGCCGACGCCGAGTTGAGGCTCGATGCGAAGTTCTTCGACTACCTCGCCCGTCCTGGCGCCGCGCGGCATCCCTTTGCCGACGCGTCGGGGCGCCTGCCGCTCACCGTCGAGCTCCCGCCGGGAACCGACGCGCGCTCGATGGGTTGGCAGCCCTTCGCGCCTGGGCTCGGCAGCGTTCGCGTCGCACCATCCGACCTTGCCGCATTCGAGGTGGCTCATCCCGGTGCAAGGTTCTCGATCTGGCCGTGCTTCGTTCCGGTCCTCGATCGATCGGCCAAGCTCAACCGCACGGATATCTATCGGCAGGCGCTCGCCGCGGCGGGATCGGCCATCAGCGGGACGGGCAAAGGCGTCGTGGTGGGCATCATCGACACTGGCCTCGACGTAAAACACCCGGATTTCTTGGACGCCTCTGGCCAGACGCGCGTCGCCTGGCTGCTCGACATGTCGCAGCCTCCGCTGAAAAAGCACCCCGAGCTCGAGGCGGAGTTTGGATGCACCGATCCGATGCAGACGCCGTGCGCGGTCTTTGCCAAGAGCGACATCGACGCGGTCTTCGCCGATCCACCGGGACTCTTGCCGCGCGACGTCGTGGGCCACGGCACCCATGTGGCCTCGATTGCTGCGGGAAATGGCGGGGCAACGGCCCAATTCGTCGGCGGCGCACCCGAGGCGACGCTGATCATCGCCGGAGTCACCCACGGTTTGCTCGAGCGGGTCGCCGACACCGACATCGCGACCGGAGCGCGGTTCATCTTCGATCGCGCGGATGCCCTGGGTATGCCGGCAGTCATCAACCTGAGCCTGGGCGGCGACTTCGGTCCTCACGACGGTACGACGCCGCTCGAGAAGGCTCTGGCGGCGATGGTCGGTCCGGATCATCCCGGCCATGCCATCGTCGTTGCGGCTGGCAACAGCGGCGCCCTCTACAAGGGCGATCGTCCCGAGCAAACGCTGGGGATCCACACCCAGACACGTTTGAGCCACGATCTGCCGGCGCTGGTGCCGGTGCTTTCGCCGGGCGTCGCGGGGGGCGCCGAAATCTCCGGCGCGGTCTTCGTGTGGGCCACCTTCGAAAAAACCACCGACGTCGCTGTCGGCCTCGCGGGGCCGCTCGGACTGTCCATTGCGGCGGTCGGCCCGGGGATGCAAGGCAGCTTTGCATCGGGGGACAACCGGCTGAAGGCCTTCATCTTCAACAGCGTTGCCCAGGACCAGGTGCCGATCCCGCCCGACACGCACGGTGCGGTCATCACATGGAGCGGCAGTTGGCCGGCAGATAGCGAGATGGTTCTTCGCTTCGAGGGCGACGGGTTCGTCGACGCGTGGGTGCAGACGGAGCTCGACGCGTCCGGAGCACAGGCGTACTTCGAGGTGGCGACGCGCCAAGGCACCATCAACGTGCCGGCCACGCACCCCGACCTCATCGCCGTCGGGTGCACCATCAACCGAACCACGTGGACCGACATCGGCGGTTTCGCGCAAGACGTGGCGGCGCTCCACGGCTACGACATCCTTGGGCCGGTCGACAGCACTTGCTACTTCAGCTCCGCGGGTCCCACCGCGACCGGGGCCATGAAGCCCGAAATCTCGGCGCCAGGGGGGCTCGTGGCGGCAGCGATGAGCGAAGCCGCGGCGCCCGCCGCCGGAACCGACAGCATTTTCGATGCGCCCGATGGCCTCTGCCCGAGTGGAGACCCCTGCTTCGTCGTCGATGCGGCCCACGCGATTCTCTCGGGATCGTCGATGTCCGCGCCGCAGGTCGCCGGCGCGGCCGCCTTGCTGATGGAACGAGACCCCTCGCTCGACGAGCCGGGCATTTTGCGGCTGCTCGAGCAGGGAGCGCGACGCCCCGAGGGTGTGGTGGGTGCCGACTACCAGCTCGGCGTCGGCGCGCTCGACGTCGCTGGTGCGTTTGCGGCGCTCGACGCGCGCTCGTCGGCCGTCACGCGCGATGCCGATGCAGCGCGAAGCTGGATGTCGCTCTCCGAGAGCTTCGCCCATCCCGACACGCGCTGGTCGGTCGGTGGCACGGTCGAGCTTCGCGCGAGCGATGGCAGTCTCGCCGACGGCTTCGCCCCGCAGAGGCTCTCGCTCGAAGCGACCGGGGCCGACATCACCCAGCCGCTTGGTCGGATCGCCGCCGGGCTATGGCACTTCGAGGTGACCGGCTCGGCAGCCACGGGATCGGGCTCGATGGACATCGACGTTCGCTTCGACGGCGCCACGATCGGGCAGCCGGACACCAAATTGTCCGGTCATCGCGTGCTCCCCATCGGCGCCGATCGTTGGATCGCGGTGGGCACCGCACGAGCGTATGGAGGCTGCTCGATGGCACGTCGCTCCGCCGTGCCCGCGCCCGGTCACCTCATCGCGCTGGTGCTCACGCTCGTTCTGATGCGACTTCGTCGGAGCGGTGAGCGAGGTTTGGCTTGGCGTGAAAAAGACCTTTGCAGGCTCGCTTCGATCATCGCGTTGCGGCCACCGTCACCACGTAGCCATGCGGCTCGTACGGAGCCACATCGGGATCGAAAGGATCATCGCTCCGCAGATCACCCACATTGACTCCCACCAGTGCAACGCCCGCGAGGTTGTCGAGCGCATCGAGGTTCTTTTCGGCGGACGTCGACTTCTGTTGTGGCGTGATCATGACCCGCGACGCCTCGCGCCCGTCGCGATCGATTCGTAGAAGTGCCCAACGAAAAGGCACAGGTCCTTCCCATTCCAGGTGAAAGGACAGACGCGCGCCCCGGGCCGTACCCGAGAGATCGATCCAAAGGTACGTCGCGCCGCTCGGATCGATGGGCCGCTCGGGCGAAACACGGCGCGGCAAGGACGCGTAGGGGAG
>JBBSDY010000421.1:0-4569 GCA_038240245.1 Polyangiales bacterium | reverse complement strand
GTCCGCGGGGTTCATTTCGGATAGCTCACACGTTCACGCCTTTGGGGTGGCCCGGGCCAGCCTTGGTCTCGAGGCCCGCGTTGCCCCTTCGGTGCTCTTGTGGTTCAACGCTGCCGCCGATCTCGACCCATCGTCGACGACCTACGTGGTCGACGCGCGCGCCGGAGAGAGGCTCGTCCTTCGCCCCTGGGCCGTGCGTCCTGCGGTGGCGGTGGGCGCCGCCTTCCCGTAAACTCTGGCCAAGATGAAGCAGCATCGCTGGGGGCTCATCTGGGCGTTGTCATCGCTCGGCTTTCTGTGCTCCTGCTCGTCCGGAAAGCAGGTTCTGGCGCGCGAGGGAGACAGCTACATTCCATGGCACGGCGGGCCGGCCTACTTCGCCAAATGGCACAACGGGCTCTCGTCCGATCCCAGCTTCTTCCACTTGTCGGTGTGGCTTCAAACACCTACCAATGCGCCGCGGTTCAAACGCGCGGGGATCAATCTGTTCACCGGTCTCTGGAAGGGCCCCACCGATGACCAGATGGCCGCCCTCGGCATGGCCGACATGCCGGTCATCTGCGATCAGACCACCGCCTATCTGAACAACCCCACCATCAAGGCGTGGATCCAGCCCGATGGTCCCGACAACGCCCAGGAGCTGCTGCCCACGGGCAGCGGAACCTACGGTCCGTGCCTGACGCCGAGCTCGGTGGTGGACACCTACGCTCGTATGGTTGCCATCGATCCCACGCGCCCCGTCTACCTGAGCCTGGGCCGCGCCGTTGCCGAGACCCAGTGGGTGGGACGCGGCTCGTGCACCGGCCAGACCGACGACTATCTCGAATACGTGAAAGGTGGCGACGTATTGTCGTTCAACGACTACGTCGTCAACAATGGCGACCCTCTCGAGAACATCGCCACCGGCATGGATAACTTGCTCGCCTGGTCTCATTGGCAAAAGCCGGTGGTGGCCATCATCGAAGCATCGGACTACACAGGCGCCAATCGATTGAAGCCCGAGCAAGTGAAGACCGAGGTCTGGATGTCCATCGTCCACGGCGCGGCGGGCATCGAGTACTACTGCCACCGCATGGAGCCGTCTCTCGACGAGACCAACTGTCTCGATGTGGTTCCGATACGCGACGCCCTGACCGAGATCAACGCCTCGGTCACGAAGCTCGCGCCCGTGCTCAACACGCAGTCGATCGCCCATGGCGTCACGGTGTCCTCGTCCGATGCCGCGGTCCCCGTCGACACGATGCTCAAGCGGTTCGGCGGCGTGACCTACCTCTTCGCCGTCGCGATGCGCGACAGCGCGACCACCGCAACGTTTCAGCTCGCCGGCATTCCCGAGACGGGCTCGGTCGAAGTGCTGGACGAGGCGCGGACGATCGCTCTTGCGGGCGGTGCATTTCGCGACGAGCTCGCCGGCTACGGCGTGCACCGCTACCGCATCACGTACTGAGTGTCTACGGAGTGTCGGACGCGTCGACGTCCGGCGCGTCGCCTGGCCCGTCGTCGCCATCGACTTGCGCGTCGCGCGCAATTGCGTCGGGAGCGCTCGCATCGAAGAGCTGGGGCGTTTTGCCGAACATGTTGAACTGCAGCTCGCCCTTCTGGTCGGCGACGTAGCCGTCGAAATCGCCGGTGAGGCTGACGGCAACGGTGCCGTCGGTGGCTGGGTAAGCGAGCAGGGTCATTTGCCCGGTGCCCGAGGTCATCGGCAAGCGGTCCCCCTCGATGGCGAACGAGGCGGTGAACGCGGTCACCTCCGCGAAAAAGGCGCCATTTTGCAGCTGGGATCCCGAAAACGCCGCGGAGGTGGCCAGGGTGACCGCGCTGGGCCCCTGGGGATCCGTGGAGTCGATGTAGTTGCGAGAGGCCACGAGCTGCATGGCCTCGAGGCGCACGTCACAGGCATGCGTCTTGGTCGGCGTGCAGGTTGGATCGGAGACCGTCACCGTCAAGATACCATCGGTGATGTCGAAGTAGTCGATGCTCTCCGAATACCAGGTCAACGCGAGACTTCGATGGCCGATCGACGCGACGAGGTTGCCGGGTAGCTGCGACCGTGTCGCTTCGCAGCCATTGGCAGCATCGCCATCCAGGTCGAAGAAGCCGAACCGGCAGCCGGCATAGTTGCACGCATCGTACTTGCAGCTCGCGTAGGCGTTGGGTCGAGGATCGCAAAAGCACCCGAGCGGCTTGTTGGCGTCGGGCGCCTTGAACGAGCAGCCGCCGGCCAGGCACGAAAGCGTCACGCTCGCCATGAGCAAAGTCCTCGTCAAAATGCCGCCTCCACGCCGAGGCTCGGAATCGTCACCGGGCCGAGCTCTTCGCTATAGCACCCGCGCTGGGTACAGGTGCGTGAAGTCACCTCGGTGCTCAGCGTGGCGTTGAACACCTCGGCGGTGAACGCCCACCACGCCCTGTCGCTGATCACCCAACGCTTTTCGAGGCGAAGGTCCACCCGAAAGAAGGGATGAGCGCGCCCGAATCCGTCGTAGACGTGGCCTTCCTCGGTGATCGTCTGGGCGGGGATGCCCGACGCGTATGCCAGGCGCGATCCGATGCGCCAGCGCCTTCCCAGATCGTAGGCGAGGGCGGTGTTGACGACGTGAGGTCGATCGATGGCCGAGAGTGTGTGGATGCGATCGTGGCTGCGCGTCGTGCGGGAAAGGGCGTAGCTCAAGAAGCCGCCGAGCCGCCGGGAGAGCGATCGCTGGACCGACACTTCGAGGCCCACTGCCGAGCCGAGCGATCGAGTGAACGCCGTCTCGGTGTGAGCGAACACGTCTCCCGAAACTCCCAGCGGATCGGTGAGGTTGAGAAAACCGTTCTTGAAGACGCCGATCGAGCTGGTGATCGACTGTGGCAAATCGATCTCGACCCCCGAGCTGAGCTGCAGGCTCGACTGAAGCCCGTTGCGAATGCCGGCGAGCTGCACCGCTGGTACACCGGGCACGAAGTTGGGGGATTGATGCGCCGTGCCGAGAGCGTGGACGATGCGAAAGGATTTCGTCACCTCGAATCGCGCAGAGAGCCGGGGATCGACGGCAACTTGGTGGTCATCGAGCGATTGGAAGTAGTCGACCCTCACCCCGGGAGTGACGACGTACCATCCCTCGGGATTCAAGGCGACCGCCACGTATGCGCCGGCAACCTCATCGGTGCGCGAAGGAAATAGCCTCGAGAGATCGAGGTAGTTGAAACGGTTGGTGTTGAGATCGAACGTGTATGCGTCGACGCTCGCGTCCGCGCCGGCGGTGAGGGTTGCGGCCACCCCGAGGCGGGACGTTAGCTGCACCCGCGGGGCGACGAGCGAGTCGCGCGAGCTCGATCCCGCGTCGCCCGTCCAGTCCTTGCCGGCGGTCACCGCGATGCGCGCGTGGGTGTCGGCATTGAAGGCGTGATCGTAGCGGAGATCGAGCCGGTGAAATTGGCTCTCGCCGAGCCCGCTGCCGTCGTCTTGATCGAAGTGGTCGTACGAGCCAAAGCCGAGGACGCTCACGCGATCGCGCGGGCCCACATCGTAGGTCACCAGCCCCTGGTAGTCCCAGTAGTCGAGGTTCACCTTGCTGAGCAGCGAGATGACGGCGGCCGTGTAAGAATAGCGTGCGGCGATCATGATACTGCCCGCGCCATCGGCGAAGGGCGCCTCGACCAGCGCACCCGCATCGAAGAGTCGCACGGTGGCTTCAGCGCGCCACTGAAAGCGCGGAGGCTCGAGATCGGCCGCGACGACCGCGCCGGCGAAGCGCCCGTATTCGGCGGGGTACCCGCCGCGATAGAGGTCGACCTTCTGAATCATGGCCGGGTGCAGCACCGATGGGCCGAAGAAGACGTGGAACAAGAGCGGTACTCGAATGCCGTCGAAGAAGTAACCGACGTTGCCTGGCGGCGCGCCCCGCACGAAGAAATAAGGCAGGCCCGAGGCGACGGGCGTGACCCCGGGCACTGACTCGATCGCCCGCAAGGGATCACCCAGGGCACCCGGTAGCTGTTTCGATTCAGCGGCAGTGATCCGCGCCGCCGACGGCGCCGGCCTCTGTCCGCGGATCGTCACCTCGGTGACGGCGGGCGCGTCGTCCTTTGGCTTGGGCTCGTCGGCGCGGAGGGGGCCCGCGATCAGGACGAGACCGATTCCGAGGAGGGACGCGCCGAGGGATCTCGCGATCCTCAGTCCAGGGGATCGATCTTGCGGCGTCCGTAGGCTCGACGTCGACCCTCGGGTCGGGGAGGGAAAACGCGACGGTCGTCGGTTTCGAGTCGGCGCGGGATCGGAGAGCGGAGGCCGCTGCCTTCCCGAAAGATCGATCTTAGCTCTTCCCACGTTTTCGGCATCTTAATCGCGACGTGGCCCGCGTGCTCTCGACAAAGCATGAGGCTGCGTCGCTGGATCGTCACCCGGCTCATGCCCCTTGGCACGCGGCTCTGGGCCGGGCGTCTGGCCACACACACCAAGCAGGCGGACGCTTCCGCTTTTTGCGCCATGCGCCGACCGTGCGACAGCGCCTGGCCGAGGGCCAAGTTTTCAGCGCATGGTCCGCGCTTCGATCCACTCGATGAGCTTTTCTTCGGGGCGCG
>JBBSDY010000420.1:0-4570 GCA_038240245.1 Polyangiales bacterium | reverse complement strand
TGTTCGACATCGACCCGACCAACAAGAACCACGTCATCAGCTCCATGCACAACGGGCAAGACATCTTCGAGTCGATGGACGGCGGCTTGACGTGGGCCGACAAAGGTCCGTCGGGAGCGGGTGGTTCGAACTATGTTTTTTTCATCACCAGCACGAGCTGGCTGGTGGTGGGCCAGGACGGGAACGGCGCCGGCACGCGCCGGACGATGAATTCAGGCGTTGCCTGGACGAAAGTGGGCGAGATGGTTCACGCTCACGGCAACCAACAAATTTTCATCGATCCGGGCAGCAAAGCCATTTACGTCGGTTCACACACGGGCGGTGTCTACCGAAGCACCGACGCCGGCGCGTCTTTCAACCAGGTCTCGACCACCCGCAGCTCCGGCGTATTCGCGACGGGCAGTAGGATTTACTCCACCGATCCCGGAGCCAACGGCGGCGGCACTGCCCCGACGCCTCAGAGCGCAACACGGAGCAACGGCGCCGACTGGACCGCGTTCGCCGTGCCCGCTGGCATGACCAACGGCGCAAAGCGTGCGGCGACGGCGCTCGATTCCAAGAGCGGCAAGTGGGTGATCGTCAGCGGCAACTGGAACGCGGGGATCTGGCGCCTCATCGAGAACTGAGATCGTCAACAGTCTCACGGTCCAAATCCAACCGGGTTGGTCCGTCGATCCTGCTGGCCGACGTTTTGGGAGGATGGGGCTCGCTCTCTCCATTGTAGGTGAAAGTGGACCTGTGACTTGTGCGCCGCAACCCGGTAGTCTTTGGGCTGTGAGCACGCGCGCAGCAGCGCTTCTTGCGGCCGTCTCGCTATGCGCTTGTCAAGGCGAGATAGGCGTCACCCGTGCGGGCGCAATGGGCGATATCCAGGGCGGACCGTCGACGCCGGGCGCCACGAAATCCGCGGCCTGCGGCGCAATCGCGAACGTGGGACCGACGCCGCTGCGGCGACTCACTCGCGTCGAGTACCGCAACACCGTCGCCGATCTGTTCGGTGTGCCGTCGCCATCGAATGCCGATCTGCCCGACGATGCCGCGGACTCACTCGGGTTCACGACGACGACAAGCCAGTCGCTGAGCCCCGAGGGCGCGCTCAAATACTTCGACGTCGCGGCGAGCGTCGGAAGCGCGCTGATCGCCAAGCTGCCCGATGTGTTCCCCTGCGCGACGGGGACGGCCGAGGCCGATTGCGTAAAGGTGTTTCTCAATACGACCGGCACCAAGATGTTCCGCCGCCCGATGACCGCGGACGAGCACACGTACTTCACGGGCGTCTTCACGAAGGGGCGTGCCGACGATGCCAGCGTCGCCGAGGCTGCGCTCGCCCTCATCCAGACGTTGCTCGTCACCCCGCAGTTCCTTTTTCTCATCGAGCCCGCCGAGGGTAGCGCCGAGCAGCCGAGCATGCTCGACTCGTGGCAGGTGGCAGCGCGGCTGTCGTACCTGCTGTGGCAAACCACACCCGACGCGACCCTGCTCACCGCCGCCTCGCGCGATGAGCTCAAATCCCGAGACGCCGTTCTCGCGCAGGCGCGCCGCATGCTGGCCGATCCTCGCGCCAAGACGGCCGTCGCCTCGTTCTTCGATCAATGGCTGATGCTGCAGCAGATCGACAAGGTTCAAAAGGACACCAAGACCTACCCCGACGTGACGCAGCCCGTTCTCGCAGCACTGGCTCAGGAATCGCGCATGTTCGTCGACGATCTCTTCTGGAACCAGGAGGGCAACTTCGGCAAGCTGCTCATGTCTCCGTCGCGCGTGCGAAACAAGACGCTGTCCACGTTCTACGGCGATTCTCTGAGCCAGACCGATGCTCCGGCCACGGTTTCGGGTGAGGTCAACGAGAAGTCCTTCGGTCTCTTCTCGCAGGCCGGCTTCTTGATGGGGATCAGCCGCAACGACGACGATGCCAGCATTTTCCGGGGCAAATTCGTGCTGACTCGCATGTTCTGCCAGCCCATCTTCTTGCCGCCTCCGGGCGTGGCCACGCCGCTGCCCTCGATCAAGCCCGGCGTCACCAGCCGCCAGCGCGTCGAAATGCACACTGGCACCGGGGTGTGCGTGGGATGCCACGGCAAGATGAACCCGTTCGGTTTTGCGCTCGAGCACTTCGATGCCACCGGTCGATGGCGCGACAAGGAAGGCGACCTTCCCATCGACACGGCCGCGCAGGCGTCGAGCTCGGACCTGGGCCCCTTCGACGGAGCTCGCGATCTGTCGAGCAAGCTGGCGAGCAGCGAGATGGTCAAGCAGTGTGTCGTCTCGCAGATGTTTCAATACGCCCTGCGGCGCGAGACCACCGACGACGACCAGTGCGGCGTGGCCGCTCTCCAACAAACGTTCGTATCCTCCGATCTCAGCATGAAAGAGCTGCTGCTCTCCATCACGCAATCGAGCGCGTTCTTCGCGCGCGTGGAGCCCAAGGAGTAGCCATGGCGCGCATCGTCTCGACCCGAAGAATGTCTCGACGCACGCTGCTCTGCGGGGCAGGGGGCGTGGCCGTCGCCCTTCCGCTGCTCGAAGCGATGTTGCCCCGGCGCGCTCGCGCCGCCGACGTCGGGCCGCCCAAGCGCTTTCTGGTGTGGATGAGCGTCAATGGGACGGTCGTCGAACGCTGGATCTGTCCGCCCGCCACGTCCGCCGCGGATCTCAAGCTGTCCGAGATCCTGGCCCCCCTCGAGCGACACAAGGCGGACATGGTCGGCGTGCAGAACCTGAAGAGCTTTGCGGGCTACGGTCACGCGTACCCGTCCAACCTGACGGGGCGCAACCAGGTCGACATCAGCTACCCCCTCATCTACGGCACCGGCGCCTCGCTCGATCAGCACATCGCCAAGCAATGGGATGGCAAGACGCCGATCCCTTCGCTCCAGCTCGGGGTGGCGATCGACAGCAAAGACCGCGATACGAGCGCGTGCGTTTCGTGGTCATCCGACGCTCATCCCGACCAATCGGTGGCCACGCAGGCAGCCGCCAAGGGACAAGCCCCGCCGACTCGGGGGCTGCCCGCCGAGAACAACCCGTTCGCCGTGTTCACGCGCCTTTTTTCCAATGGAACGCCGGCTGGCGCCACCACCGTGAAGCGCAATTTCTCCATGCGGCGCTCGATGCTCGACGGCGTGCTCGGACAGGCCCCGTCCCTGTCGCAGCGACTCGGAAGATCGGACCGCGCCATCGTCGAAAACTATTTCGACTCGGTGCGCTCGATCGAGGGACAGATCGCCGCGCTCGAGGCCAAAGGAGCCACGTGCGTTCCGCCCATGCTCGGCGCCGATCCGACGCCCGCGGGCGCCCCCACGCCGTGGTGGATGCAGCAGGTCAACGTTGCCGACGTGCTCAAGCTGCACGGCGATCTCATTGCCGCCACCTTCGCGTGCGATCTGACCCGCGTCGTCGTGCTGACGGTCGCGGGATCGGGAGGCGCGTCGCGCATGCCACCGATGGGGCTCTTGCCCACCAACGACATGGGAGACTGGCACGGCGTCTCGCACACGATCGGCAAGGGCAACCAGGATCTGGAAGGCAGGGACGGCCTCGCGGCGATCGACAAGTGGTACTCCGACAAGCTCGCCGTCATGCTCGACTCGCTGAAGAGCATCCCCGAGCCAACCGGTGGCACCTTGCTCGCCAACAGCCTCGTCATGGCCACCAACGAATATGGTCCCAACGGCGACGTGCCCCCCCTGGGCCTCGTGGGGAGCAACAACTCCCACATGTGCAAGCTGATGCCCATCTTGCTTTTTGGTCAGGCGGGCGGCGCCCTCAAGACCGGGCGCTGGGTGGTCACGCCGATGGTCAATGCGATGCAGGCCGAAGGCCACCACATGAACCGACTCTATGTCTCGATACTCAACGCGCTGGGCATTCCCGATCAACAGTTTGGTGATCCGAAGGCCGACCAGGGGCCCCTCGACGGGGTGTTTGGGTAACTAACACTACTGCTGCAGTCTTGGCAGGAGCAGATCACGATCAGCAGACTTGGCGCCGCCCCAACGTAAGTTACGGCGAGGCCGTCGGAATAACTCACTTTCGCCCTGGTTCAGCCGCCACGCCTCGCCAACCCCACTTCGTCGCACCACAAATTCAGCCTGTGCGGTCAGTTTCAGTGGGCCCTTCGCGACTTCGATGATCGATCTGTAGGGAGAAATCTGCAGCAGTAGTGCTAAGTCAGGTTGGCGAGTGGTCCCGTGCAGTACGCCGGATCTCCGAACGTGGTGACGTCGGCGCCCATCGCGTTGCACACCGAGACGAGCAAGTTGTTGTGCGACGTGGGCGGCATGGTGACGTAGCGTCCGGTGCGAAAGTAGCCCCGGGCGTCGCCGATGAGGAAGATGGGCATGTTGTTGTTGGCGTGCCAGTACGGATCGGACAGCTCGTTGACCACGAGCACCAGGGTGTTGTCGAGCACCGAGCCCGATCCCTCTTTCATCGACTCGAGCTTGGCCAAGAAATAGGCAAGCTGCTGCGAGTACCACTCGCCCGCCTTGATCAAGAGCTCGGTCTTGTCGGGCAGGGTCGTCGATGTTCCGTCCTTGCCCACGACGCGATAGTCGTGGGTCAGGCCGTG
>JBBSDY010000419.1:0-4570 GCA_038240245.1 Polyangiales bacterium | reverse complement strand
GAGCAGCTCGCGGATCTGGTCGGGATCCTCTTTGAGAAGCTGGTGGATCTCGGGGCCGATGAGGGGCGCGAAACGCATGGGGGCTACTGACCTTCTACCCTGTCCAGCCACCTCGTGAGAATGGCGAATCCCGCCTCGAGCTTGGCAAGGGAGGTCCACTCGTTTTTCTGGTGCGCCTGGGCCTGTTCTCCAGGGCCGAAATTCACGGCCGGGACGCCCATGGCCGCGAATCGCGCCACGTCGGTCCAGGCTTGTTTCGGCTCGACGGCGACGACGCCGCTCTCGCGAAGCGCGACAACCAGAGGATGCGCCGCGAAAGGGGGAGCCGACGGCGAGAGATCGGTGAAGCGCACCTCGGCACGGCCGCCGACCAGCTTCTCGACGTTGCGCTGGGCCTGCTCGAGCGACGTGTCAGGAGCGAAACGATGGTTCAGGTTGAGCTTGAACCGATCGGGGATGATGTTTCGGCCACGTCCCCCCTCGGCCAAGGTGATGCTGGTCACCGTCCGGTAGACCAGGCCGTCGAGCAGCGCTTCGCGCGGCTCGATCGCGGACAGCTCGGTCAAGAACGGCCCCGCCTTCTGAATCGCATTTTCGCCCTGCCAAGGGCGCGCGCTGTGCGACGTGCGGCCCACGAACGTCACCTCGGCGTGCAGCGATCCGGTGGCCCCGAGCTGCAGCTTGTTGTCCGAAGGCTCGAGGCAAACCGCGAGATCGATCTTGCCGAGATCGGGCGCCTGCTCGAGCACGACGCCGAGCTCGTTCTCCGCGAAGGGCCCTTCTTCGCGGGCGTAGAACACCATGGTGAGATCGATGCCCAGGCGCGCGGCCACGCCGCTCTCGAGAAGCTCGAGCATCGCGGCAAGGCCCGATTTCATGTCTGCAGCGCCCGCTCCGATAAGACGATCGCCCTCGATGCGCGCCACGCCGTCGTGCACGGTCCTGACGACGTCGAGGTGTCCGACCAGTGCGATCTTGGGGCCCTTGGTGCCCTCTCGAACGGTGGCGACGAGCGAATCGCCAATCCTGCGAACGCGCGCGGCCTTACCCTGCAGCCGTTTCTCGACTGCGTCGCACAAGGCCTTCTCTTCGCCGATGGGTGAAGGGATCGTGCAGAGCCAGAGCAGCGTTTCCGCGAGACGGGTCATGCTTCACCTGAATTTCGAATCTCAGACGGGAACCGCGAAGTCGCGCAGGGCTTCGTTGAGTGAGACCTTCTTGTCCGTGGCCTCGCTGCGCTTTCCGATGATGAGCGCGCACGGAATGCCGAACTCGCCGGCCGGGAACCTGCGCTGCCGGATGCCCGGGATGACGACGCTTCGGGTGGGCACGCGGCCCCGGTGCTCGACGACCTCGGGCCCCGAGACATCGAGCACGGCGGTCGACGAGGTGAGCACGACGCCCGCGCCGATGACGGCCTCGCGCTCGACGAAGAACCCTTCGACGATGACGGCGCGCGATCCGACGAACACGCCGTCTTCGATGATGACCGGCCGTGCACCCGGCGGCTCGAGGACGCCACCGATGCCCACGCCGCCCGCGAGATGGCAGTCCTTGCCGATCTGGGCGCAGCTACCCACGGTGGCCCAGGTATCGACCATGGTGCCCGCGCCGACGTACGCGCCGATGTTCACGTAACCGGGCATGACGATGGCGCCTTTTTCTAGGAAGGCTCCGTAGCGCACCACGCCCGGCGGAACCACGCGCACGCCGGCCTCGGGCAGGTTCTTCTTCAGCGGGATCTTGTCGTAAAACTCGAAGGGGCCGATCTCGATGCGCTCCATTCCACGAATCGCGAAGTAGAGCAAAATGGCCTGTTTGACCCAGGCGTGCGTGATCCACTCTCCCTGGGCGGTGCGCTCGGCGACGCGCAGCTCGCCCCGATCGAGCCGGGCGACGGTCTCTTCGATGGCGGCGCGCGTGGCCCCGTCAGCGAGCCGGGATCGATCGGCGAACGCTGCCTCGACGGCCGGCCGAAGGGAGGGATCGGGGGTGGTCATGGTCCCTCACTACCGTAGGCCGGCTCGATCCGCCAGACCCTGATAATTCGAGGCTAGTGATGGCGAGGCCAACAGATGACGACGCGGCCCAGATCGGCTTCGAAGGTTCCCGACACGAGGTTGGCGGCGGTCCGGGCACATTCCAGGGTGGGCGGGATGATCAACGGAGAATCGAAGACGTGCGCGTTGCCGGGGATAGGGCAGTCGTTGCAGATGGCCACCATGAGCGAATCGTCCTGGCAGACCGCCGAAAGAAAGATGCGATCTTCCTGGGCGGCCTGAGCCGCGTGGACCATGGCGATCCCGGTGGACACCAGCGGGATCAAGACGTGCGGGTTGGCCTCGAACCCCGTCCCCTCACCGGTATAGGAAACCACGACGGTGATCGGTTGCCGAAGGACGATGGGCCGGACGGCCGGCGTGAAGAGCACGCTCAGGACCTCGTCGATGTGGAGCTCGGTGTCGGATCGCTCGGTCGCCCGGATGAGCAAATCGAGGAGCTGCAGCACGCTGTTCAGCTCGGCGCCCGCGTAGACGATCGAGCTCTCGAAGGCCAGACGGCTGCGGGCATCCGTGGCCGCGTTGGAGGCCAGCGAAACGCGCAAGCGATCACACACCGTCGTGGCGAAGGTCGCCAGCTCGTCGCAGGCGCCCTCGACGGGTAGCTCGGACGACACCCGCACATGCGCCAGCATCTGGTGAACCGACGCCAGCAGCGGGTCGCAGAGCCCGCGCAAACCCGGAATGACCTGGGCGAGCGCTCGCGGGCCTACCCTGGGCGACTTCAAGAGGTGCTCGAGGTTCCCGATGGCGGCGAGCGCGTCGCGCACGATGCCCCGCGATTCGGCCAGCGGAGCTATCCGGGCCGAGCTCTCGACCGGGCTCCTTGCATCATCGAGTGTTACGCCCCCGCTCAGGCGGGGATCCGTCGCCGGTTGGTGCATGGCCCTGCGCCTCCCCGCCCAGTACCCCCGGGCGCGCAGATCACACTAGCGGACTGAGCTCATAACCTGCAAAGAAATAAGAAACTTCCGCTTGAGCGGTTTCGGGAGAGTCGGATCCGTGGAGTGCATTCTCACCTACATCGGTCCCGAACAACTTACGTAGGGTCCCTGCGGCGGCCTTGGCGGGATCGGTTGCGCCGATGACGTCGCGGTATTTCTGGATGGCGCCCTCGCGTTCGAGAACGATGGCCACGATGGGGCCGCGGCTCATGAACGTGGTGAGGTCGGCGAAGAAGGGACGCTCGCGATGGACCGCGTAGAAACCGCGCGCCTCGGCGAGGGTGAGGTGCAAGCGTTTCAGCGCGACGATTTTGAAACCTTCGGTCTCGAGCCGCTCGATGATGGCGCCGATCTTGTGCTTCTCGACGGCGTCGGGCTTGATGAGGGACAGCGTACGTTGCAAGGCCATGGTGGGCTGATATCTATGCCGACCGATCGCCCCGCGCAACTGCCTTCCTGCGATGTGGATGATTTCTCTTCGAGATCCCTCGACGCCTATTTCAACATCGACTGCAGGGTCGAGGCCATGTCGGCCGGCGTGGGTGCAACCTTGACCCCGGCGGCCTCGAGCGCGGCGCGCTTCTCTTTGGCGGTGCCCTTTCCGCCGGCAATGATGGCTCCCGCGTGCCCCATGCGCTTACCGGGGGGCGCGGTTGCGCCGGCGATGAAGGCCGCGACTGGCTTCTTCATGTGGGCCTTGATGTAGGTCGCCGCACGCTCTTCGGCCTGGCCGCCAATCTCACCGATCATGATCACGCCGGCGGTTCCGGGGTCGGCGTTGAAGAGGGTGAGGATGTCGACGAAGTCCATGCCGGCCACGGGATCGCCCCCGATGCCCACGCAGGTGGATTGACCAATTCCGAGCGCCGTCAGCTGGCCCACGGCTTCGTAGGTGAGCGTGCCCGAGCGCGAGACGACACCGATGGTGCCTTGCCGGTGGATGTGCCCGGGCATGATGCCCATCTTGCACGAGCCGGGGGTGATGATGCCGGGGCAGTTGGGGCCGATGAGACGCGTGGATTTTCCCTCGAGCCAGCGGCGAACGCGCACCATGTCCATCACCGGAATGCCCTCGGTGATGCAGATGACGAGGTTACAGCCCGCGTCGGCTGCTTCGAGGATGGCGTCGGCGGCACCGGGCGGAGGAACGAAGATGAGCGAAACGTCGGCGCCCGTTTCGGAGATCGCCTCGACGACGGTGTTGAAGACGGGCACCTTGCCGTCGAACTTCTCGCCGCCGCGACCCGGGGTGACGCCGGCGACGATCTTGGTGCCGTACTCGAGGCACTGTCGCGCGTGGAAGGAGCCTGCGCCGCCGGTGATCCCCTGCACGACGACGCGCGAATCTTTGTTGACCAGGATGGACATGGCTAACCTCGCGCTCCGATCGAGGCGACGATTTTCTTCGCGCCGTCGGCCATGGTGGACGCCGTCTGGATGGCAAGCCCCGATTGATCGAGCAGCTTGCGTCCTTCGTCGACGTTGGTGCCTTCGAGACGGACCACCAGCGGCACCTTGAGGCCCATCTGCTTGGTGGCGGCGATGACCCCTGCCGCGATGACGTCG
>JBBSDY010000418.1:0-4572 GCA_038240245.1 Polyangiales bacterium | reverse complement strand
TGGACGGTGTGCGCGCAGCTTCACGCGGATCTGCCGGCGTCGGTGCTCGTGGGGTGCGAGGGAGAGATCCCCGACGACTTTTCGCGCTGGCTACCGCAGTCGACGTGGGAGCAGGCGCCGGTCATTCTCTACGTGACCGACGATCGCTTCCCATCGTTGGAGACCACCATGCCCCACCGGCGCGCCGACGCGGTTTGGCACGTCGATGTGATGCGCGGCGGCGTCGCGGTGAGACGCATCGTCGTCCAGCGTCTCATCGGGCAGGCCAACGCGAGCCTGCAGGCGCCCTAGCTCTCGGCCAGCTCGGTGATGACCCGATCGGTGAAGGACACCGTGGTGCCCGAGCCGCCGAGATCGGGCGTGAGATCGCGTCCGTTGGCCACCGCCCGGCGGACCGCCGCCTCGAGGCGCACACCACGCTCTTTTTGTCCAAGCCTCTCGAGCATCATCGCGCCAGCGAGCATGGCGGCGATGGGGTTGGCGATTCCCTGGCCCGCAATGTCGGGCGCCGTCCCGTGGACCGCCTCGAACACCGATGCGTTCTCGCCGATGTTGGCGCCGGGGACCAGGCCGAGCCCGCCCACCAGACCCGCCGCCAGATCGCTCAAGATATCGCCGAACAGGTTGGTGGTGACGATGACGTCGAAGCGCGTGGGATCGCGCACGAGCTGCATCGCGCAGTTGTCGACGATGATGTCGCTGAAGTGGATGTCCGGATAGCCCTGCGCGATTTCGCGCCCGACTTGCAAAAAGAGCCCCGACGTCATCTTGAGGATGTTCGCCTTGTGAACGAGCGTCACCAGCTTGCGGCCGTTCGCACGGGCGTACTCGAAGGCGAAGCGGATGATCCTGTCGGAACCGAACCGGGTGATGATCGAGATTGCCTCGGCCGCGTTCTTGGTGGGATCGATGAAATGCTCGATTCCCGAGTATTCACCCTGCGTGTTCTCGCGCACGACCAAGAGATCGACCTTTTCGTACCGCGTCACCAGACCGGCGAACGAGCGGGCGGGTCGGACGTTGGCGTAAAGGTCGAACTCCAGCCGCAGGGCGACGTTCACGCTTCGGTAGCCGCCCCCGATGGGCGTGGCCAGTGGACCCTTCAGGCAGACGCGGTTCTTGCGGATCGAAGAGAGCGTCACTTCCGGCAAGGGCGCGCCGTGCAGCGGAATCGCCGATGCGCCGGCATCCATCGGCTCCCATGCGATCTCGGCGCCCGTTGCCTCGATGCCACGGACGGCGGCGTCGATCACCTCGGGTCCTATCCCATCGCCGCGCAGGAGCGTCACCGTGGGAGGCATGCGGACCGCACCGTGACCGGATTTGCCGGCCCTTGCAAGCCCAGGCGGTTGTTCCTTCGACCGTCCCCGAGTTGCAAGATGTGCGTGAATTCCCACATGGCTGGGCCGTTGGTCCGAGGCTAACCTCCTTTAGTCGGATGGGTCGGCTTCCTGTCTCCGTCTTCGCGGCTGCGTTCTTGCTGGTCTCTGGCAGTGCGGCCGCTGGACCCTACCGGCTCCCCTGGGCGCCTTGGGTCTCGATGGAGCTCACCCAGGACTGCAACGACTCGTTCTACGGCGACCACGTGGGGAGCGGAAAGAACGCGTGGGACTTCGCCAATGGCACGCACTTCGCGGTGAGCGCGGCACGCGACGGCCTCGTCACCCACGTCAAGGTGAGCAGCCGCTCGGGTTGCGAGACGGCGGCCTGCGTCGATCTCGCCAACTACATCGTCGTCGACCACGGCGACGGCACGGCCTCGATCTACTTGCACGTCGATGGCGGCTCGCTCGATGCCGGGGTGCGCTGCGGGCAACCCGTGCACCAAGGACAGCACCTCGCCGACGCGGGCTCGACGGGGTGGGCGACCGGTCCGCACCTGCACTTTCAAGTCAACGCCGTGCACGCCAACGACTCACGTCGTTGCGAGTGCGGAGACAAGGGCACCGATTGCGCCGAAGACGCGCCGGCGTGGTCGGCATTCTGGTCGACGCCCCAATACCCGTCCTTGCCCGTATCGTTCGACGAGTGGTCGGCCAGCGCGTGCGGCGATCGACGTATCGCGATGCCGATGTCGCAGAACGTCGAAGAGCCGCCCGATTTGCGCCTGGTGACGCGAACGATCCGGCGCGCTGGCTACCGATAAATTTCGGCGCCTGCTTCCAGAAATTCCGCTGCCTTGTCGTGAAGCCCCTTCTGCAGCGCGTCTTGACCAGTGAGGTTCAGCGACTGGGCGTAGTCGCGAACGTCCTGGGTAATCTTCATCGAGCAAAAGTGCGGCCCGCACATCGAGCAGAAGTGGGACGTCTTGGCTCCCTCGGCGGGCAGCGTCTCGTCGTGAAAGGCGCGCGCCCGCTCGGGATCGAGACCCAGATTGAACTGATCCTCCCAGCGAAACTCGAATCTGGCCTTCGATAGCGCGTTGTCCCGCATCTGCGCGCCGGGGTGGCCCTTGGCGAGATCGGCGGCATGGGCGGCGATCTTGTAGGTGATGACGCCTTCTTTGACGTCGTCCTTATCGGGCAGACCGAGGTGCTCCTTGGGTGTGACGTAGCAGAGCATCGCGCAGCCGAACCAGCCGATCATGGCCGCGCCGATGCCGCTCGTGAAATGGTCGTAGCCGGGCGCGATGTCGGTGGTGAGCGGCCCGAGCGTGTAGAAGGGAGCCTCGTGGCAAACCTCGAGCTGGCGGGTCATGTTCTCGCGAATGAGGTGCATCGGCACGTGGCCGGGACCCTCGATCATGGTCTGCACGTCGTGCTTCCAGGCGATCTTGGTGAGCTCGCCCAGCGTGCCGAGCTCGGCGAACTGCGCCTCGTCGTTGGCATCGGCGATCGATCCCGGGCGCAGGCCATCGCCGAGGCTGAAGCTCACGTCGTAGGCCTTCATGATCTCGCAGATGTCTTCGAAGTGGGTGTAAAGGAAGTTCTCTTGGTGATGGGCGAGGCACCACTTGGCGAGAATGGATCCACCGCGTGACACGATTCCGGTCACCCTTCGCGCCGTCAGCGGAATGTAGGCGAGCCGAACGCCGGCGTGGATGGTGAAGTAGTCGACACCCTGCTCGGCCTGCTCGATCAACGTGTCGCGGTAGATCTCCCAGGTGAGATCCTCGGCCTTGCCGTTGACCTTCTCGAGCGCCTGGTAAATGGGCACCGTGCCGACGGGAACCGGGCTGTTGCGGATGATCCACTCGCGGGTTTCGTGGATGTTCTTGCCGGTCGACAGGTCCATGGCCGTGTCGGCGCCCCAGCGGATCGCCCACACCAGCTTTTCGACCTCTTCTTCGATCGACGACGACACCGCCGAGTTACCGATGTTGGCGTTGATCTTCACGAGGAAATTACGCCCGATGATCATCGGCTCGAGCTCGGGATGATTGATGTTGGCGGGGATGATGGCTCGGCCCCGGGCCACCTCGTCGCGCACGAACTCCGGGGTGATGACGCGCGGAATCGTCGCGCCCCAGGGCGCGCCCTCGTGCTGCACGGCGAGCGATGCCTCGACGCGCTGGCTTTCGCGGATGGCCACGAACTCCATCTCGGGGGTGATGATGCCGCGGCGCGCGTAGGCGAGCTGCGAGACGTTGCCGCCGCTCTTGGCCACGAGAGGCTTGCGCGCGAGGTGAAAGCGAAGGCCATTGAGCTTGGCGTCGGCGCGCCGGGCCCGGCCATAGGCCGACGAGGTCGTGGAGAGCTCTTCGACATCGCCCCGGGCCCGAACCCACTCGCCGCGCACGTCGGGCAAACCCTGGCGGGCATCGATTTTCGCGTCGGGATCGGTGTACGGCCCGGTGGTGTCGTAGACGAGGACTGGCGGGTTGGGCACCTCGGTCTGTGCGCCTGCCGCAGCAGGTCCGTGACCACGGGTGGCCGTCTGGGCGATCTGCCGCATCGGTACCCGTATCGCGGGGTGAACCGTGCCGCTCACGTGCACCTTGCGCGAGGCGGGAAGCGGCCCGGTGGTGATCGCGGACAGTCGCGCTTCGTCGACGGGGATGTTTCTGGGGGACGCGCTCATCTTCCTCTTCTCCCGCCGATCGAAGAGAAGCGCGGAGCCGGTGCCCGCCGCTTCCCTCCGCCGGCATGACCCGGTTCAGGTTCGAAGGGTTGGCCGACTTTCACGGCCGTCTCAGCCCTTTGGGGGGCACCCCTAGCGACTGCGAGACGTTTTGACAGGCCGGGGACCCAAAGTCAACGCGCTGGCAGCCGTGGACCGGGTCAGGCCGGGGCCAAAGCCACCAGGCCCGCCTCGCGCAGGAGCGCCACGTCCTCGTCCTGGTCGGGGTTGGGCGTGGTCAAGAGCTTTTCGCCGTAGAAGATGGAGTTGGCGCCGGCATAGAGGCAAAGTAGCTGCGCCTCGCGGGGGATCTCGGTGCGGCCTGCCGACAGGCGGACCATCGTCTTGGGCATGAGGACCCGCGCGCAGGCGATCATCCGCACCAGATCGAGCGGATCGATGGGCGGCAGCGAAGCGAGCGGCGAACGCGCGGCAACGGTCGAGATCGCTGCGGGCGACTTGCATCCCGGCGCCACCGACCTGGTTCGTACCGCCGCCGTCTGGCTGGCAATC
>JBBSDY010000417.1:0-4625 GCA_038240245.1 Polyangiales bacterium | reverse complement strand
CGGATAGTCCAGACCAAACTGAGCTCCATGCGTCAGGCTCGCCAGGACGGTGAGACCGAAAGCCGCCAGGATCTGCCACGAACCGCTTGCCGTCTGCATTCGTCGACGCAAGACCACATAGAGCGCCACCGTCGCTGCGGCTGCTAACCAATGCCATCCCTCGGGCACGCGCGCGTGAAAAACCGAGAGCGGCCAGTAGTCCGATAGACCCCAGGGGTCCAGGTCCTTCTTCGGGTAAAGGCGCAAGCAGGCGACGTGCAACACGGCCACCACGGCAGCCATGACCAGGGCCGATCCGGCGAGACGCGCCGGCGAATCTACATCGGGACGGTCGGGCGGCTCTGCTCGAGCCGCCGTGGTGACCGGCAAGTCACTCATGACCGCTCGTCCGGCGATCGCTTCCCGTCGTCTCTCCCGTGATGAGCTGCGCGTTGCGGCGAAGCGTGAAGAACGAGTAGGCCCAGTTCATCAGGACGGCGAGCCGGTTGCGAAAGCCGATGAGAAAAAAGATATGAATCGCGAGCCAGGCCGTCCACGCCAAGAAACCGCTGACCTCGACCTTTTCGAAGGCGATGCCCACCGCCGAGCCGCGTCCGATGACCGAGAAGATCCCGCGATCCCAGTAACGAAACGGCAAGAGGGGCTGACCCTTCAGCGAACGCAGGACGTTCTTGGCGGCGTGCTTGCCCTCCTGCATCGCGGCCGGGGCGACGCCAGCAATGAGCTTGCCGTCCTGCTCGAGCGCGGCGAGATCGCCGACGATGACGACTTCGTCGTGCCCAGGAACGGTCAGCGCGGGCGTGACTCGAACGCGACCGGCGCGATCGAGCTCGATGCCCAGCGTTCGAGCGAGCGGCGACGCGGCCACACCCGCGCCCCACAGCACGGTGCGGGCGGCGATCCAGTCGGGCCCCGCTCGAGCTCCATCGCCTCGAACCTCGGTGACGATCGTCCCGGTCCGCACGTCGACGCCTAGACGCTCGAGCGAGCGACGCGCCTTCACCGAGAGCGCCCTGGGGTACGAGCCGAGCAGGTAAGGTCCGCCCTCGACGAGAATCACCCTGGCGTGCGCGGGATCGAAGTTGCGGTAGTCGTCGGAGAGAGCCTTTTTCGAGATCTCGGCCAGCGCTCCGGCCAGCTCGACGCCCGTCGGCCCTCCGCCGACTACGACGAACGTGAGCCACTGCTTTTGCACCTCGGGATCAGACTCGCGCTCGGCGGCCTCGAAGGCGAAGAGCACCCGACTTCGCATCTGCAGCGCATCCTCGATACTCTTGAGACCGGGCGCGAATTCGGCCCATTCGTCGTGCCCGAAGTAGGAATGCGTCGAGCCCGTGGCCACGATCAGGTAGTCGTAGCGGATCTGGGCGTCCGTCAGACGTACAGTCTTTTTCTCGAGGTCGATCGCCGACGCCTCGCCGAGAAGCACGGTGACGTTGCGTCCCCTCACGATGCGGCGGATCGGGGCCGCGATGTCGCTCGGGTTGAGCAGGGCGGTGGCCACCTGGTAAAGAAGAGGCTGAAAAAGATGGTGATTGCGTCGATCGATCACCGTCACGCGCACGGAGGCCTTGGCCAGCCGAAGAGCGGCATTGAGCCCTCCGAAGCCGCCGCCCAAAATCACCACGTGCGCAAGACCGCTGCCGTCGACGCTCACGGCCGAGAGCCTAGGGCCGCCACGAACAAATCTCCAGGGCGAAGCAGGGCACGTCAGGCGCGAAGCACACGAACCCCGCGCTCGCCGAGCGCCTCGACGAAGTCGTCGGGGGCGTCGTTGTCGGTGACCAGCGTGTGCACCGCGGACAATGGCGCGACGAAGCCGGCGGCCACCTGACCGCACTTGGTGTGATCGGCGACGACGATCGCCTCGCGACCGGCGCGCACCATCAAGCGATCGACCTCGGTCTCGGGCAGGTAAGCATTGGTCAGGCCGTGCTCGAGATCGATGCCCCGCACGCCGAGGAAGACCTTGTTGGCGCGCACGTCGCCGAGCGCCGCCTCGGTCATGTGCCCGATCAGCGACATTTCCGATCGCCGCAAGAGCCCGCCCAGACAGATCAACGTGATGTCCGCGCTGTCGGCGAGCACGGTGATGACGTGCAGCGAGTTGGTGACGACGGTGAGGCCATGCCGTGCCCGGATTTGGCGCGCAACTTCGAGCGTCGTCGTGCCGCTGCCCAGGAAAATGGTCTCACCCTCGTGCACCAGCGCAGCAGCGGCGACGCCGATGCGTCTCTTCTCGGCTGCTCGGTCCACCAGGCGGTGGACCGCAGGCGGCTCGGGCGGCGCGAACCGCGCGGGAATGGCCCCCCCGTGCACCCGCTCGACGCGCGAGCGTGCCGCCAGCTCATCGAGATCGCGGCGCGCGGTGGCGACACTGACGCCGAGCTCCTCCGAAATCTGGGCCACGGTCATGCGTTTGCGATGCTCGACGAGCTTGACGATCGTCTCTTGCCGCTCGACGCTGGAGAGCGAGCTCGCCGTCTTGGTCAATCGATCCACCTGGCCGCGCGGGTCTTCAGGCCAGAAGGCCCGTTTGCTCGAGAAGGGGTCGGGTGCTCGGCTCGCGGCCGCGAAAGTCCTTGAAGACGTCCATCGGGTGGCGGCTGCCCCCGAGAGAGAGAACGGTGCGTCGGAACCTTCTGCCGGTCGCCAGCACGGCGCCGGGCTCGTCGAGACCCGCGTCCTTGAACGCCCCGAAGGCGTCGGCGCTCAGCACCTCTGCCCACTTGTAGCTGTAGTAGCCGGCCGCATAGCCCCCCGCGAAAATGTGCGAGAAGCTGCAGAGAAAGCGGTCTTCGGGCAACGGCGGCAGGGCCGTATTCGTGGCCGCGACCCGACGCTGTAGCTCGAGCACCCCCTCCGATCGCGGCGGACTGTGCAACGCGAGATCGAGGGTTGCGAAGTACACCTGGCGCAGCGTCGCCGAGCCGGCCCGGTAGATGCGCGACGCCACGATCTTGTCGAACAAGACCTTGGGAAGGGCCTCGCCCGTCTCAAAATGCCTGGCCAGGGTGGCCATGGTGTCCTTCGTGTAACACCAGTTCTCCATGAACTGGCTGGGCAGCTCGACGGCGTCCCACTCCACGTTGTTGATGCCGGCCGCGCCGACGTGATCGACCGTGGTGAGCATGTGCTGCAAGCCGTGACCGAACTCGTGAAAGAGCGTCTCGACCTCGCGAAACGTCATGAGCGCGGGCTTGTCGCCGACGGGCGGCGTCATGTTGCAGACGAGGTAGGCCACCGGAAGGCGCAGGGTTTGGTCGGTGCGTCGCTTGCGCGATAACGCCCCATCCATCCAGGCACCTCCCCGCTTGTTGTCGGGGCGGCTGTAAGGATCGAGGTAGAAGGCGGCGATGTCTTTGCCACTGGCATCAGCCACGCGAAAAAAGCGCACGCTCGCGTCCCACACCGGGACTTCACCATCGGCCGGGCGGATGTCGACCTCGAAGAGTCGCCGGGCGGTCGCGAACAGCCCCTCGAGCACCCGGGGGAGTGAAAAATACGGTCGAAGCTCCTCGTCGCTGTAGGCATAGCGCTCTTCGCGCAGGCGCTCGGCCCAGAATGCGATGTCCCACAGCGAGAGCGCGAGGCTCGGGTCGCCCGCCTTCTCGCGCGCGTACGAGGTGAGCTCGTCGAGCTCGGCGCGAGCGCGCGGCAAGGCCGCGCTGCGCAGCTCGTCGAGCAGCTTGTCCACGGCGCCCACTCCCCCGGCCATCTTCGACGCGAGGCTCACCTCGGCGTACGACGGATACCCGAGGATCTCCGATCGCTCCTGGCGCAACACGAGAATTCTCTCGAGGATGGCCAGGTTGTCGCGCTCTCCCGACGAGGCCCGCGTGATGAACGCCCGGTAGAGCTTCTCGCGCAGATCGCGTCGCCGGCTGTGCTCCATGAACGGAATGAACACCGGCGCGTCGAGGGTGATCTTCCACGGCCCGCTCCCGCTGTCGCCCTGATCGGTCGCTGCCAGAAGCGTGGGGGGGAGTCCTTCGGTCTCCTCGGGCGTGGCAAGCACCAACGAGAAGGCCTTGGTCTCGTCGAGCACGTTGTTGGTGAACTTGGTGGAGAGCTCGGCCAGCTCGAGCTCGATGGTCTCGAATCGCTGCTGGGACGCTCCTTCGAGGCCCACGCCCGAAAGCTCGGCGTCCCGAATCGACGCCGCGACGATGCGTTTCTGTCCCTCGTCGAGCGCGTCCCACGCCGGGCTCTTCTTCAAGCCATCGAGCGCCTTGTAGATGGGCTTGCTTTGCGCGATGCGCATGGAAATCTGCACGACCAGCTTTTGCACGGCATCGTGGGCGGCGCGAAGCTCGGGGCTATTTTTGACGCCCATCAAGTGCTGCACGACGCCCCACGCGGTGTAGAGCGGCTCGGAGATCACGCCGAGGGCCTCGACGCTGCTGGCCCAGGTTGGCGTCACCGCGCTCTCCAGGCGATCGAGGTCGGACTCGAGCTTTTCGACGAGCGCGCGAACCGCGGGCTCGACGTGCTCGGACCCAATCGCGTCGAAGCGCGGGACCGACTCGTGGGCCAGGGGGGCAAGCAGCGGATTCGGGGAAGGATCGGAGGTCGGGGTCACGGGGCGCATTGTAGCAGGGGTTTCGGCTCGTTTCCCGCGGGCG
>JBBSDY010000416.1:0-4625 GCA_038240245.1 Polyangiales bacterium | reverse complement strand
TTTCCCATTCCGCTCGCCGTGGGGGCTAGGTTCGATGTCGCCTGCTTAGAAAGGGCGGCCGGCGTGGCCGGCCGCGAGGCCGCGGCCCAGGGCATTCACTGGACGTTCGCCCCCATGGTCGACGTGGCACGCGACGCGCGCTGGGGTCGAATCGCCGAGGGCTCGGGAGAAGACGTCTTTCTGGGGTGCGCGATGGCGCGCGCCCGCGTGCGTGGATTTCAGGGCAAGGACGTCGCGAGCGAGGACTCCGTTGCCGCTTGCGCCAAGCACTTCGTCGCCTATGGCGCGGCGGAAGGCGGACGCGACTACCACACGGTCGACATCTCCGAGCGCACCTTGCGCGAGGTCTACCTTCCGCCTTTCAAGGCCGCCCTCGACGAGGGGTGTTTCACCGTGATGTGCGCCTTCAACGAGATCGGCGGCATCCCCGCGTCGGCCAACGAGCACACGCTGCGCCGCATCCTGAAGGGCGAGTGGAAGTTCGACGGCCTCGTTCTCAGCGACTGGGACTCAATCGGCGAGACCGTCTTCCACGGTCACGCCGCCGATCGCAAGGAGGCGGCGCTCCGCTGCCTGCTCGCGGGCGTGGACATGGACATGCCGGGCACGACATACGCGCCGCACCTTGCCAGGCTCGTGAAAGAAAAGAAGGTCGCCATCCAGCTGATCGACGACGCCGTGCGGCGCATCCTGCGCGTGAAATGCAAGCTTGGCCTTTTCGAACGGCCGCTGCCGACACCCGAGAACGCGAAAGCCGTTCTGGCGCGAAGCGATCACCGCGACGCGGCGCTCGCCATGGCGCGCCGTTCGATGGTGCTGCTCAAGAACGAAGGCGGCGTCCTGCCGCTCGCCAAGGGTCTTGCCCGGTTGGCCGTCATCGGACCGCTCGCCGACAACCGCCGCGATCCGCTGGGCACCTGGAGGGCCAAGGGCCGTGACGAGGACGTGGTAACCGTTCTCGCGGGCATCAAGGCCGCTTCCCCGGCAACCAACGTGCGCCACGTGAAGGGCTGCGACTTCGTGGGTGACGACCACGGCGGGTTCGATGAGGCCGTGCGCGCGGCGCGCGAGAGCGACGTCGTCGTCGCGATTCTGGGCGAGCGCGAAGACATGAGCGGCGAAGCGCACTCGCGCACCGACATCGGATTGCCCGGCCCCCAGCTCGATCTTTTGAAAGCCCTGCATGCCACGGGCAAGCCCGTCATTCTGGTGCTGATGAACGGACGGCCGATCGCCCTTCCCTGGGAGAGCGAGCACGTGCCGGCCATCTTGGTGGCGTGGCACCTCGGCATCACCGCCGGAACGGCCATCGCCGAGGCTCTCTTCGGCGACGTGAACCCTTCGGGTAAGCTTCCGGCGAGCTTTCCCCGAAGCGCGGGACACTGTCCGATCTACTACAACATCAAGGCCTCGGGCCGACCCAAGGGGAGCACGGTCGACCTGAAGGTGGGCTACGTCGATTCGCCCATGGAAGCGCTCTATCCGTTTGGCCACGGTCTCAGCTACTCCACGTTCGAGTACGGCGATCTCCAAATCGCGCCGAAGAAAGTCGCGCTCGGTGGCAAGGCCAAGATCAGCGCCGTCGTCACCAACGCGAGCGATCGCCAGGGCGACGAGATCGTGCAGCTCTACGTGCGCGATCCCGTGGCCGACACCACGCGCCCCGTGCAAGAGCTCAAGGGCTTCGAGAAGATCGGCCTGGCCGCCGGCGAGTCGCGCATGGTGACCTTCGAGCTAGCGGCTACGGATCTCGCCTTCTACGACAGCAACATGAAGCTCACCGTCGAGCCAGGCCTCATCGAGGTATGGGTGGGCACGAGCTCGCGCCAAGGTCTGATGGGCAGCTTCGAGCTGGTGCCGGCCAGGGACAAGAGGAGACGAACATGAAGGACCGCGTCATCGTCATTACCGGAGCCAGCGCCGGCATCGGAGCTTCGCTGGCCGAGCTCGTCGGCGCGCGGGGCGCTCGCCCGGTGCTCGTCGCTCGCCGCGAACGAGAGCTCAACCATGTGGCATCGCGCTCCGGACCGGACGCCCTCGCCGTGGTGGCCGACGTGAGCCGCCGGGACGACGTGACGCGCGCTTTCGACGCGGCCGTCGCGCGCTTTGGGCACGTCGACGTCTGGGTCAACAATGCCGGACGCGGCATCAGCCGCATGGTGTCCGAGCTCACCGACGAAGACCTCGACGAGATGTTCCAGGTCAACGTCAAATCGGTGCTCTACGGCATGCAGGCCGTTCTGCCGCACTTTCGCGCGCGCAACCAGGGCCACATCATCAACATCTCGTCGATGCTGGGGCGCGTCCCCTTCGCGCCGATTCGGTCGGCCTACTCCGCTTCCAAGCACGCGATGAACGCTCTCACGGCGAACCTTCGCATGGAGCTACGGGCCGAGGGCTCGGCGATCCAGGTGTCGTGCGTGCACCCCGGCGTGGTGGCCACCGGGTTCGGGCTGAGCTCACGTCACGGTGGCCTGGATTCGCGCGCTTTTCCCGGAGCGCAGAGCCAGGAAGAGGTCGCCGCGATCATCGCCGGGGTCATCGAGACGCCGCGCGCCGACGTCTACACCCGCCCCGGCGCCGAGAAAATGGTCGCTTCTTACTACGGCGCCGCCGACATGGGCGAAGCCGAGCAGAAGCCTCCGTTCATCATGCCATCGCGATCCTGATCGCGACGTTCAACAGCCGCAGAGGCCGCGGCAGTTGATGTCCCCCGCGCAGGCTTGGGCGCACGTCTTGTCGCACGACGACTCGCCCACCTTCGACATGATCAGGGGCGCGCACCGTCCCTCGTTCTGCTGCACGCAGGTCACGACCTCCGACTGGTCCATGAGGAGCTCTTGCGCCTGAGCGCAACTCAAGGCCGCGCCAACCGGGCAGAGAAAATCCCCGCAGATACACTCGACGTCGATGCTCGTGCTTGGCACGCGGAACCCGCATTCGGGAAAGACGTCGTGATCGATCGCGAGACCGGGACACTGGTCGAGGCTCGTGCACAGGATCGTGCCCGAGACCGTATTCACCGCGCACCCCGATCCTCCCATGGGGACGGCATCGCGCCGAGCGTCGGCCGACGTTGCAGCGGGTCCCGCCCCCGCATCGGATTGGTCCGAGGAACCGATCTGCAGGCACGAGGGCAGACAAAGAAAGGGCAGCACGCCAAGCCAGCGCATGCCGCGAAGGTGCTGCCACCAGCCGTATTGGGCCAAGTTTGTTTCGTGTGGCGCGCGCGCCGCTCGGGATGGCCTACTCCCCCAGGTACCGCACCGCTTCGTCTCCCAGTGTCCTCTTGATCGCCTCGACGAGGTAGGGGCGGCCGACTGCGGATTTTGCCTGCCGGGCGCGCTTGATCGCATAGCGGGCGATGTTTACGCCGTCGCGCACCGTGAAGGGCTCGTCGTTGCCGTGAGCCGTCTGCAGGAACGCGACGACGTAGCGCAGCACCTGGTCCTCGGAGAACGGCAGGTTCTGCTTCAGGATGGCGAGCTCCTCGTCGGCCTCGGGAAAGTCGATCACGATCATCGGCATCAGCCGGGAGTGAATGTACTCGGGGAGATCGAAGGTGGACGCATCGTCGTTCATGGTGGCAACGAAGCGAAACTCGGCGTGCGCGCGAATCTTGACGCCCGCCACCAGCGACTCGACGTAGCGACGACGATCGAGCAGCGGAGCCAGCGAGGCCCACGATTTTTCGCTCATGCGGTTGCCTTCGTCGAGGATGGCGACCCCGCCGGTGATCATCGCGCTCACGATGGAGCTGGCCGCGTAGAGGATCGACCCGTTGGGCCCGACGACGGGCGTGACGATGAGATCCTCGGGGCGCGTATCCATCGTGGCCTGAAATAAAAATGCCTTTCGGCCGAGCGTGCGCGCCGCAGCATAGGCGAGCGTCGTCTTGCCGACGCCCGGCTTACCGATGAGGCGCGGGTTCATGGGTACATCGGCTGGATCGACATTCATCCACGCTGCGGAGAGCTGCGCGAGGAGCTCGGCACGACCGACCCACTCCATGGGCAAGTCGTCGGGCTCCGACAGGTGGATCTCGACGTGATCGATGAGGGTCGTCTTCGAAGCTCTGGGCATCCGGGCTGGCGAGCCTATCACGAGATGACGCGCAGATAGGCCATGCGAACGGCCTCGGTCACATCGCGGTAGCGGGTGACGAGCTCCTGGGTTGCCGTCGCACGCGGCGTGTCGCGCATGCCCATCCGGCGAGCGAGCGGCAAGAGGCCTTCGGCCGTCTCGTCGAGGAGGCTCGCCGAAGAGCCGTGCACGATTCGAATTCTCTGCTCGAGACGGCGCAGAAATCGATATCCCTCCCGGAACGTCTCGGCGAGATCGGAAGACAAAAGACCGAGCTCGGCGAGGGTCGCGATGGCCACTGCGGTCTCGGTCGTACGGACCCGCGGTTGGGTGCCGTTTTCCATCTGGAGGTACTGCACGGCGAACTCGATGTCCGCGAGGCCGCCACGTCCCACCTTGAGATCGTGACGGCCGAGTTTCTCGCGGCCGAGCTCGCGCTCCATGCGCATGCGAACGCGGCGGACGTCGGCCTTGGGCGGCGCTCCCCGTTCGTACGCTGCCGCGTGAGCCACCTGCATGAAGGCCGCACCGAGAGCAATGTC
>JBBSDY010000415.1:0-4635 GCA_038240245.1 Polyangiales bacterium | reverse complement strand
CGTTGAAGGGAAGCTCGTCCTCGCTCGGAGGGCTCGGGAAGACCGGCGACGACGACCTCAACACCTCGAGCTCCCGCGGCCCCGGGCGCCGCATTGCCCTGGTTTCGCTCCTCGGGCTCTTGCTAGTGGGCGGGGCAATCTTGCTTTTCCGTAGCAGCGCCCCCTCGGGTGAGGGCACGCTCGATCCGAAGTCAGTCGTCGCTGCAGGTGGCGCACCATCGTCCGTCTTGGTGGTGGCCCCCGACCCGAAGACCCCATCCCTGCCGCCGAGCCCCGAGCCGGCTCAGGCGGAAATGGCGGTGCCTATCGGCGCACATGAAGTCCCCTCCACGTCGCCGGTCGAAAAAAACGCACCCAAGACTTCGGTTGGGGCCCGTCCCAAGGGGCCCCATCCTCCCATGGCGCCGGTTCCGGTCAGCACCTCCCCGCGCGCGGCGGTCGCTCCGGGAGAACCTCCCCCCTCCGCGAAGCCTCCGCCGGCGACCCTCCCGTCGCTCGAGAGCAACCCTTACCTCCACCGCGCCCCCTGAGGGCCGGCTATTTCAGATCGATCTCGAGTTGATACTTGAACGGGGTAGTCGAATTGTCGGTCGCGAATGACACATAGTACTCGGCCGCCGCGGCGACCGGGCCGAGGGTGACAGTCGGACAGGTGCCGCTTTGCGCCGAGGGGACACCCGTCGCCAGGGTCGAACCCTGTGCGTCGGAGATTTTCATGGCTACCGTTGGAACGCCGGCAGGACACGCCACGTTTGCCTCGTTACGCATGATCGCCTGTAGCGTTTCTCCCGCCGGCACTTTGACGGCGAACACATCCGTGTCGCATGGCCCACCCGTCTGCCCCTTGATCGTCACGGTGCCTAGATCGCCCGGAATGTGCACGACGTTAGCCGAGAACGTGTCTCCGTTGGGCTCGGCCTCCGTGAACGCGGTTGCGCCGGCGTTCGAGATCTCGTAACGACATCGCGAATCGCAGCCGTCGCCGTCGGTGATGTTGCCGTCGTCACACCCCTCGCTGTGAACCTTCTTGCCGTCGCCGCAGACCGGTTTGACGGCGAGCAAAGTCACGGTGCTCCCGGCGGGCCCTTCGACACCATCGAGGCCCAGGTAGTAGAGCCCCGCGCTGGGGACGACGACGGTCATGTGCTCATCCTGACCTTTGGGGCAGCGATCGACCGCCTTGGTACACGAACGAGAGTCGCATGTCGGCAGCAGGTAGAGCGCGAGGTCTTGATCGGCCGATCCGTGCAAGTGAAAGTGCCACTTCTCGCCGGCACTCATTTGTACAGCCAAAAAACCGTCTCCCCCGCGAAGCTCTCGCGCGATGCCGCAACCCGACAGGTCGTTCGCGTTGTCGAGCAAGGAGGCCGTGTTGTCGATGACGAACACGTCGCTGCTCTCCATTCTCACCGGCACGTCCTTGTCGCAGTATTCGGCAACCTGAAACGTTTGGCTCGCGGCGTCCGTCCTCTGCTCGGAGCCGCTGTCGCTGATCGCGTCACGTCCGGCACCGCCGCCCGCAGCGGACGCGTCCACTTGCGACCCTCCGCCCCCCTCCATGTCCCCGCCCCCTTCGGGTGCGCTGCCGGCCCCCCCGCCGCCCATCGGCGCAATGTCGCTCTCGATTTCGCTGGCATGGAACACGTTGCAGCCCGAAAGAGGGGCGGCAATTAGCGCGGATCCCACGGTCACGGCGAAGCGCCACTTGCTTCGCTTGTCGAATCTGTGTGCCTCCCGGCAGTTGCG
This sequence comes from Polyangiales bacterium, assembly GCA_038240245.1. Lineage (GTDB taxonomy): Bacteria > Myxococcota_A > Polyangia > Polyangiales > Polyangiaceae > DASWDH01. Next base: position 2,889 of record JBBSDY010000415.1, on the reverse strand, counting down.
AGTTGCCCCCTTGACGGTTCGTCCCATTGTTCGTCCCATGTCCGATCGTGCTCGACCTACAGCTAGCAAGTATTTCGCGGGGGGACTCTAACATTTGGACTCCGATCCAAAGGCAGGGTTTTGTGCTAGTCATAGAATTCGAGAATGTCCGACGACACCCTCCGCACCGGAACTGTCATTGGCGACAAGTACCGCGTCGATCGCGTGCTTGGCCAGGGGGCCATGGGGGTCGTCCTCCTCGCCACCCACCTCGAGCTCGAACAGCTGGTGGCAATCAAGCTCCTCCAGTCGCGGTACGCCGAGCGGGGCGAAGCAGCTACCCGGTTCATGCGCGAAGCGCGAGCCTGCGTAAAGATTCAAAGCGAGCATGTCGTTCGCGTCCTCGACGTCGGCAAGCTCGAGACAGGTGCACCGTATATGGTCATGGAGTACCTCGAGGGGCGCGATCTCGCCGATGTCTTGCAGGATCGCGGGCTGCTCCCCATTTCTTTGGCGGTCGAGTACGTCTTACAAGCCTGCGACGCAGTCGCCGCGGCGCACGCGGCCGGCATCATCCACCGCGATCTCAAGCCGAGCAATCTGTTCTTGACGACGCTATCCGATCGCTCCGAGATCGTGAAGGTCATCGATTTCGGCATCTCCAAGGCTCGTCTGACCGACAGCGACGAAGCCGGCCTGACGCAAGGGGCGATGCTCGGCTCGCCGCTCTACATGTCGCCCGAGCAAATGATGGTCTCCAAAGACATCGATGGGCGCTGTGACATCTGGGCACTGGGCATCATCCTCTACGAGCTTTTGACGGGAAAACCCCCCTTCGAGGCGGCCAGCATGCCGCAGCTCTGTTCACTGGTCTTACACACGCCCCCCCTCGCGGTGCGGCTCGTTCGGCCCGACGTGCCGATGATGCTCGAAGAGGTCATCCATCGCTGTCTACAGAAGGAGCCAAAGGCACGCCTTGCGAACGTAGGCGAGTTGGCCATGTACCTCGCGGATTTTGCCCCTCCTTCGGCGGCCCGGCTGGCCACCAGAGCGATGCGGTTCTTTCAACCCGGCGCGGGTTCAGGCTCCTCCCGCTTCTCGCAACCCCAAAACCTCGTCGCCTCTTCCCAAGGGCGAAGCTAGGGAGTGCCTGAATCGCCGACTTGGCGGCCCTCGGGCCGCCATCGAAGGCCGCGTTGGCGAGACCCTTCGGCAAACCCAGCGCTCCGCCGAGCTCGGGGGTGAGGAAGAGAAACGCGGCCAGGAGCACCATCGCGACGCGCGGCAGTCGGCGGGCAAACGCCACGACCATGAATCCGCAGCCGATCGCCGTCAGAACATCGAGGTGAAACTCGTGGTAGCCCCCGATGGCGTTCAGCCACAGGAAATCGATCGCCACGATGACGGCGCCGCGCGACACGAGATACCCATCGATGGCGCGAGGAGCCGTCCCCTTCTTCATTCGGCGCCGGACCATGAGAACGATGGACACGCCCGCAAGGAAGATGAATGCGACCGGACAGATGTGCGTCGCCCAGCGCAGAAAGAACTGACCCACTGGAAACGACGTGGCGCCCCCGTTCAAGTTGCGGCTGCCCGGCAAGACGCGACCGTGGTTCAAGATCGCCGATGCGTGGTCGACCGCCATGAGGACCATCGCCAGCCCCCGCGCCCAGTCGATGGGCAACAGACGGTCGCTGCTGGGCTCGCTGGTAGCGCTCACCCTTCGGGCCCAGCGAGCGGCTCGCTCGTCTCCTCGAGCACATGGGCCATCATCGCGAAGAGCCGCTTGGCTAGCTCGCGATCCGCCCCGGCGAGCCCGACCACTCGGATGGGCCCGGTCGGTGTGTGCATGAGATGTGACTACGCGCGCCACCGCAGCTCGTCAAGGCTGGCCGCGAGATCAGCGTCGTGCGTCACACCTCGGTCAATCTTGTAGGCCCTTCCCTTTTCGGCGCTTATTTATTGTTTAACATTAAATGCGCAAGCTTGCGAAAATCTCGTCGCGCTCCTCTACGAGATCGCAGGCACTGATCCTATTTTTCGTTCAACGATTATTGGACACCGGAAATGAACCTCCGACCGCCCAGATGACAGGCGTCGAGCGCCAATCAATCGTCGGGCAGAATGCCCTAACGCACGTAAATCGGCCAGGCCGCGCGGCGCAGGGCGCGGGAAGCGCTCGAAAAAAACGAGCGTGAACCGAGCAGAATTCGCAAACTCGCCGTTCCCGCCGCAGCCGGTATGCACGGCGTCCGAGCAGACTCATCGGGGATGCAAATCTCTCCGCCTTCGTTTGCCGACGCGTCAGGCGTTGCGGCTCGCTCCCAAGGTCGCCACGGCCATTGCGGTGGTCCAGGCGACGACGACCGATACGACGCTTACGACGACGCACTCAGATGCTTCCCACGCAGGTTTTGTAAGCGATTGAGCGTCTCCACCTCGTACAACATGTAGTAGGACACTCTCCCACAACGGGCGGCTTCACTGTCAATGACACCAACCGACATCCCCCGCTCTGTCCCACCCGCGCCATTTCTCGACATCTTTTTCGAGAGCGAAATGGTCCAGAAAGGCCTTTGTCGGGTTATCGTGAAAGCTTCGGCCGCGAGTCCCGTCAAGGGGGGGAGGAACTTTGCAGGGGAATACCAAAGAGCTCAAACCGGGTGATGTGCTTGGGCGCTACCAGTTGCTCATGCCGGTCGCCAAGGGCGGCATGGGTCAGGTGTGGGCTGCGCGGCAGAGTGGTACGCGCGGGTTCCGGAAGCTGGTCGCCGTCAAGACCATCCTCCCTTCCGCTGACGATGGGCAGAACCTCGAAGCGATGCTGTTCGAAGAAGCGTCGCTGGCTTCGCTGGTTCGACACTCGAACGTGGCTGAAACGCTCGACCTGGGCGAGCGTGAGGATGG
>JBBSDY010000414.1:0-4658 GCA_038240245.1 Polyangiales bacterium | reverse complement strand
GCGGGGACAGGGGGCTGTCGGTCACCGCGATGATCGGAACGCCGCGCTGTGCGGACTCGCGGACCACTTGCACCACGTCGGGGGAGTAAGCCTTGGAGCTGATTGCGAACACCACGTCGCGCGAGGTGGCGTGGCTCACCTGTTGAAAGAACATCCCCCCCACGCTGTCAACCAGAACGTTGCGCACATTCATCTGGCTCATCGCGTAGGCGAGGTAGCAAGCTACCGGGAATGAGCGGCGGTGCGCCACCAAGTACACCGTGTCGGAATCCGCGATGAGCTTGATGGCCTGCTCGAGTAGCTCGCCCGTTCGCCTTTGCTGCGACAGCCGCTGGAGCCCCACGATGTCCGCCTGCACGAATTGATCGAGAAGCGAAGCGCCGTCTTTTGCGGGCTGGGTCGCGGCATCGGTGTGCAGCGAACGCAGGCGCTCCTTGTAGTCGGGCATGGCGTCGGTCAAGCGCAGACGAAAGACGCGCTGCATGTCGCTGTAGCCAGAAAATCCGAAGACCTTGGCAAAGCGAATCAAGCTCGACGGTTGCACCCCGGCGCGCTGGGCGACGGCGGCAATTGTCTCGAGCGCCAGCTCGCTGGGGTTGTCGAGCGCGTGGCTGGCGATCTGCTGCAGCCGCTTGCTCAACGTCGGAAAGCGCTCGATGATCGCCTTCTCGAGATCGTCGAAACTTTCGGGCAAAACGGGAGGCTTGACCACGTCGTTACCTCACCGTGGGCATGATGAAATTGGCGCCCGTGCTGGCGCCGCGCGGCCAGCGGGATGTTACCGTTTTCAAGCGGGTGAAGAAGCGTATTCCCTCCGGCCCATGCATGTAATGATCACCGAAGAGCGACCCCTTCCATCCGCCGAAGCTGTGAAAGGCCATCGGAACGGGTATGGGCACGTTCACTCCCACCATTCCGATTTGAATGCGTTTGGTGAACTGATCGGCAGCATCGCCGCTCGAGGTGAAAATGGCGCCCCCGTTGCCGAACCGATGCGCATTCACCAGGTTGATGGCGGAATCGAGATCGGGTGACCGCACGATACACAGGACGGGGCCAAAAATTTCTTCCTGGTAAATCGTCATTTCGGGCGTGACATCGTCGAAGAGACACCCGCCCATGAAGAAGCCGTTCTCGTGTCCCGCCACCCGCAGGCTGCGCCCGTCGACGACCAGCTTGGCGCCCTCTTTCGTGCCCTGCTCGACGTACTGCTTGACCCGCTCGAGGTGGGCCTTGGTGATGAGGGGGCCCATGTCGATACCGGGCTCCGTCCCCGCGCCGACGCGAAGGCCTCTCACCTTGGGGACCAATGCGTCGACCAGACGATCGGCCGTCTTCGGGCCCACCGCCACCGCCACCGAGATCGCCATGCACCGCTCGCCCGCCGAGCCATAGGCCGCGCCGATCAGCGAATCGATGGCGTGACCGAGATCCGCGTCGGGCATGATCACCATGTGATTCTTGGCGCCGCCCAGCGCTTGCACGCGCTTGCCGGCGCGACCCGCGCGCTGGTAGACGCTCTGCGCGGTGGGAGTGGAGCCCACCAGGCTGATGGCCGCCACGTCGGGATGATCGATGAAAGCATCGACGACTTCTTTGTCGCCGTTGACGACATTGAAGACGCCGTCGGGGAGGCCGGCCTCGTGCCAGAGCTCGGCCAGCCGGTAAGCCGTGGAGGGAACGCGCTCCGAGGGCTTCATGACGAACGTGTTGCCGCACGCGATGGCGACGGGTGCCATCCAGAGCGGAATCATCGCCGGAAAGTTGAACGGCCCCACCCCGGTGCAAACGCCGAGCGGCTGCCGGAACGAGAAGGAGTCGACCCCGCGCCCCACCCCCTCGGTGAATTCTCCCTTGAGGAGCTGCGGAATGCCGCAGGCAAACTCCACGACCTCCATGCCGCGCGTGACCGAGCCCTTGGAGTCGTCGAGCACCTTGCCGTGCTCGGCCGTGAGCAGCGTCGCCAGCTCGGTCATGTGCTCGTCGATGAGCGCCTTGAAACGGAACAGCACGCGCGCGCGTCGCACCGCGGGGGTCGCCGACCATCCGACGTAAGCCTTCTTCGCGGCAGAGACAGCGGCGTCGACATCGGCAGCGGTCGACATGGGGACCTGGCTCGCGACGGTGCCGAGCGCAGGGTTGTAGACGTCGCCCCAGCGCGAAGTCTGGCTCTCGCTGGGCTTGCCGTTGATGAAGTTCTTCAGTTTCATGTGGTGTGGCTCGTTTCTCGATCGTTTACTGACAGGCGGTAAGTCCCCCGTCGACGTACAAGACCTGACCGGTCACGAAGTCGGAGGCTGGAGAGCAGAAAAATTGAACGGGCCCCACGACGTCTCGGGGATCGCCGATGCGGCCGAGCGGTATGCGCGCGATGAGGCCGGCCTTGAACTGCGGATCTTCCGTCGCGTGGCGGCTCATGTCGGTGTAGACGAAGGTTGGTGCGACGCCGTTCACGTTGATTCCGTGCGGGGCCAGCTCGCTCGCGTGCTGGCGAACGATCATCAAGAGCCCACCCTTGCTCGAGGCGTAGGCCGAGTAGCCCTTGCCACGCAGCCCGAGCTTGGCGCGCACCGAGAGCAGGTGAACTTGCTTGCCGCCGCTCTTGGCCGCCACTTGTCGCCGGGCCACCGCTTGACCCAGGAACATTCCGGCCTTGAGGTTGACGGACAGAACCTGGTCGTACGTTTCTTCGGTGACTTCGAGCACCGACTCCTCGATATGAATGCCCACGCAGTTGACCAGGATGTCGCACCGACCGAAATGGTCGCACACGGCGTCGACCGACCGACCGATGTCCCGCACGGAGCAAGCATCGAAGGCCACGCCGCGTGCTTCGTACCCTTTCGATCCTAGCGCCTCGGCCAGCCGGGTGACCTTGGCTTGATCGGTGCCGCCCACGACGACCCTGGCACCCATCTCGGCGAGCCCTTCCGCGATGGCCTGACCGAGCCCACCCGTACCGCCGGGCACATAGGCCACCTTGCCGGCGAAAGCTTGCGAGGGGAGGGATGATGAGGCGGATGACATGACGGGTATCTCAGTCGAGGTGAAGGCCGCCGTTGATGTCGACGATCTCGCCGGTGATGAAGCCCGAGAGGGCCGCGCTCAAGAACACGACGGCGTGGGCGACCTCTTCCGGCTCGCAGAAGCGCCCCACCGGGATGCTGCGCAGCAGCTCTTGCCGCTGCTGCTCGGTGAGCTGCTCGGTCACCATGTTGGTCTTGATGTAGGCCGGCGCGATCCCGTTGGCAGTGACTCCGTGCGCGGCCAGCTCGCGGGCCAGCGAGAACGTGAATGCACCGAGCGCGCCCTTGGAGGTGGTGTAAGCGGTGCCGGCGGTGAGTCCGCCGGTCTTCATGGCCAGCGAGCATACATTGATGATTCTGCCCCAGCGCCGCTCGCGCATGGCCGGCACGAGCTCGCGGCACAGAAGGTACGCACCGTCGAGGTTGACCGCGTGGATGCGCCGCCACTCTTCGGGCGTCGTATCGGCGATCTTGTGATTGGACAGGATCCCGGCATTGTTCACCAAGATGTCGACGGTGCCCCACTTCTTGTGAGCCGCGTCGCACGCGCTCTTGACCTGCGATTCGTTGCTCACGTCGAAGACGAGGGGCAGGACACTCGCGCCCAGCGGGGCCGCGACGGCCTGGAGCGCCGGTCCATCGTTGTCGCCGAGAACGACACGATGACCTCGTGCCACCAAGGCGCGCGCGATGGATGCGCCGAGCGCACCGCCCGCTCCCGTTACGAACGCCACCCGAGCTTCGTGATTGGTGTCTTCGATCATTCGATGGCTCACAGGTCGGCGAGCACTCCCAGGTACTCGCGCACTCCAGGGTGACCGAGGAGGCTCTGGTAATTCGGCAGGTCGGCCACCTGCCCCTTGGATACGAACAAGTAGCGCTCGCAGTTCTTTCGCATGATGTCGACGTGAAAGGGCTCGTTGGGATGGAGACATAGAAACACCACCCGCCCGTTGGCGCGCAGGTGCCGGAAGAAGTTCAACATGAAGCCGATGTAGCCGTCTTGCGTGCTGAACTGCGGCTCGTCGAAGACGTGCACCAGGGGATAGTCGGAGCGCGGTGCCTCGAGCATGAAGCTGGGAACCGTCTTCTTGACCCGCCGCACCTGGTAGGACTGATGGTAGTGGATCACCATGCGGTCGCGCTCGCGGTACTTCACGCGGTGCACGTCTTGCCCTGCGCAGATGACCTTGCCGCTGGTGGGGATGTTGCTGCCGCTGAGCATCTCGAACAGCGTCGTCTTGCCAGAGCCGTTGGGCCCCATCACCCCGACGATCTGCGGCTCGGCGACCGAGAAGTCGGCATTGATGCTGAACGTTTGCTGGCGGTTCCAAAAGCCGCGGGAGTAAGTCTTCTTCAGCCTTTGTACTTGGAGGATGGGTTGCACGGTCAGGTCCCCAAAAGGTTGGTTCTGGCATCTTCGTCTTCGAGCAGGGCCTCGGCTGAGCCCTCGTGAACCACGCGTCCCTGTTTGACGACGTAGGCGCGATCGCACACGGCGAGCACGCTGCGCACGTTCTGCTCGACGACCAGAACGCCCATGTTCTCGCGCTTGAGTCGATCGATGGTCTTCATGACGTCCTGGACCAGCTTGGGCGCCAGGCCCTGCGAAGGCTCGTCGAGAAGAATGAG
>JBBSDY010000413.1:0-4661 GCA_038240245.1 Polyangiales bacterium | reverse complement strand
GAGCACGGTGTCGGCCGATATCCTCTGGAAGGGTGACTTCGAGGCCAACGATCTCAGTCAGTGGACCACCACCCTGAACCAGAAGACCGGTCAGCGCGCGAACATCACCGTCGTCGAATCGCCGGTTGAGCAAGGCGCGCACGCTGCACAGCTCGTCGTTCATCCCGACGATCTTTGGCCCAATGGCCACGACCGCGTCGAGCTACATCAGGACGGCAAACGCACGCAAGAAGGGCAGACGACCTATTTTTCTTGGTACTTCGAGGTCCCCAAGGACATCACGCTGCACGAAGAGATCGGCTATTGGGAAACGTGGGGATCTTACCAGCAGTCGATGGCGTTCTACGTCGACAATGCCAAGAACGGTGGAACCCAGATAGGATTTCGCACGAACTGGCCCGCGAGCGTAGAGCATTGGTCGGCCCCCCTCGCCGTGGGCGTGTGGCATCAGATCGCCATGGAAATCCTGTGGACGCACAGCGCGGCGGATGGTCGCGTGAGCGTCTGGTTCGACGGAGCACCCGTCGTCGATCACGTCGCGGCCCAAACGAAACCCAACGATTCCAATCTATTCGTCCAGGTCGGATACCATCGTGACGCGTCGCAACCGTCGGTGGACACCATCTTCATCGACGACGCGCGCGAGGGCACCACGCTCGACGATGTTCTCGACAAGCCACGAGTCGTCGATGCCGGCAGCGAGACGATGGATCCGATCGTCGATGCGAGCACAGCCGACGGGACAGGGAGTGTCGCGCCGGCCGATGGCGGCGGAGCGAATGCACGAGGCGGCGGCATGGCCGAGTCCGCTGACGCTCTTGTTTCAAACAGTGGGTCTGCCGGGGGCGAATCGACGAGCTCCCCCGGATCGGACCGGACTGCGGAGCCGCCAGCACCCGCTACGAGCGATGGGGGATGCGGATGCCGATTCGTGGGTGAGGCGAGAGCGCCGGGCTGGTCGTGGGTATCTCTATTGCTCGCAGTGGTCACGGGCCGAAGACGACACGGGCGACCGGGGGGAAAATGGGGGCGTGTTCGGAAGCCACAAAGCTTTCGAACCGCGCCACTTTCACCGCATCTGCCCCGATGCGAGGATGATCGAACGATCGCGACGCGCTGAGGGTAGCTACAGCAACGAAATCCAATACCGACATTGGATGACGCCGGTCTCCGGGATCGGTGAGGTGGCCTCCAGAAGTCCGCCGCACTTCTCGATGACGCGCCTCGATGCGGTGTTGTCTTCATCGCAAGTGATGAGAGCCCGATCGAGGCCGCGTTCTTTTGCCAGCGGCAGGGCGAGCCGAAGCATGCCGGTTGCGATACCGCGGCGCCGATACTCCGGTACGACGACGTAGCCGATGTTCCCACCAGTCCGGCGCAGTCGTTCGTTCAGCCGATGGCGGAGCATCAGTCGGCCAACGAGCTCGGCGCCGATGAAGCCCCAATACGTTGTACTGGAAACGTAGTCCTCGGGCAGATGGAGACCCTGTTCGTCGTGATCCAAGCGCGCGAGGTAGTCGCGGAAAGGGATGTCTGCGGCGAAGCCTCGGGCGAACGTGGGGTCCGTCGCCGTCGTGGCTCGGTAGGCCCGCTGAAACGCTTCCACGTCCGACTCAATGAGTTTTCGAAGCACCAGCACTGTTTCCTCGAGGACGATGCCAGCCGGCGATGGGCCGAGCGCGTTGGGGCGGCGGATCCTGCCGCGGGTCCGACGTGAAGTATACTTGTTCTCCGATGAGCACGGCCAGCGACACGTCACGGGCAGTCATCGAGCGCTTTATCGAAATTTGCCGCACGGGGGACACTTCGAGGCTCGGTGAGATCATATTGCCCGAGTTTCGCTACCGCCTCGCTGTCCCGATCGGGATCGATGGGCTCGCGGCCGGCGTGCGGGCGTTGCACATAGGGTTCACCGAGGTGACGTGCTCGCTCGAGCAGTGCGTTTCGGAAGACGACTGGGCGGCGTATCGGTACGTGATCGCGGGGACGCATACCGGGTGTTTGCCGGTAGAGCGGCGACGGGGCGGCGCATTACGTGGACAGGCGCAGACTTCGTGCGGCTGCAGCAGGGGAAGATCGTCGAGCTGTGGCCGGTGCAGGAGTCGTTGCCCTTGATGGAGGGGATTGGGGCCGTGACGGGGGTGAAGTGAGCTGCAGCCCGGGCCGCCGAACGTTCCCTGGCCGCGGAATCAACCCCCGCCTCATCGACCCGCCCGAGCCCGTCATCCCGCCGCTGTCCGAGCCGCCCGAGCCCGAGAACGTCGGCTAGCTCGTCATCGGGGCAGGGGCGTTTTCGCCGAGAGCGAGGAGTCATCGGGCGGCGGTCATGTGTCCACACGCCGCCGCGCATCGCGTACCTGTTGCGCCAATCCTCTTCGGGGGGTATCTGTTGTATGCCCCCAGGGGGCATACTCAGGTGTCCACCCATGATGAGCTCCGAATTCAAGAAAAAGCTGGTCGCTCGCCTCCGCCGCATTGCCGGCCAGGTCGAGGGCGTCGCGCGCATGATCGAGAACGATCGGTACTGCGTCGATGTTCTCTTGCAGGTCGCGTCAGCCCAGGCTGCGCTGGGGCAGGCGGGGGCGCTGGTCTTGCGATCGCACGTCGACACTTGTGTGACCGAGGCAATGACCCACGGCAGCGCGGCCCAACGTAAGCAGAAGATCGACGAGCTCATGGCCGTTTTCTCCAGCTACGCCCGCATGGGCAACCGGTAGTCGTTCGTCGAAAGCAACCCATCATGCATGAGCACGCCCATCACGAACGACTCCCTGCAACCGGTTGCGACCGACAAGGATCCCGTTTGCGGCATGCAGGTCAAGGCCGATACCCCCCATAGGTATACCCACGCGGGCAAGCTCGTCTGCGCCGCGCCAAGCTGTAATCAAGTTGAATCTCTCTTGGGCGGCGCTGGCGGCGGGGCTCGGGACAGATCGCGCAACGCGGTCGCATGCGAAAGTCGCCCGCCACCCTTGCCGGTCAGCACGCGTTGCGCGGGGTAGATGCTGCGATGCCCGGCCAGCAGGTACGCGAGCACGCAGACGATCGCCACGTGGGGGAACATCGCTGCGCCGAGCAGCTCCACTGCCATGATGGAGAGCGCCAGTGGCGTGTTCGAGCATGCTGCAAAGACGGCGGCGAGCCCCACGCCTGCTCCGAGCTCGAGGGGAATGCCGAGCAGACGCGCGAGCACACTTCCCAGCGCGGCGCCCACGAAAAACAGTGGCGTGACCTCGCCTCCCAGAAAACCTGCGCCGAGCGTGACCACGGTAAAGACCAGCTTGAGCGCGAACGCATAGACCGGAAGGTTGGGATCGTGGAAAGAGCGCACGACCGTGGGTACCCCGAGCCCTAGGTAGTCGCTCGTTCCGACCAGCTTCCAGAGCCCGACCACCACCACGCCGCCGACGAACATTCGGATGGGCAACCTCGAAAGACGCCTCGCTCCGTACGTCTTGATGAAATGGATGCCCTCGATGAAGGCGATCGACACGGCAGCGACGGCGGCGGCAACGATGAGCCACTTGAGGACGAGCATCGGCGTCAACGCGACGTAGGGCGCCGCGGGATAGTGCGTGTGTTGGATGCCGAGAGCGCGGGTCGTCAGATCACCGATGACCGAGGCCACGAGCGCGGGCACCAGGGCGTCGTACTCGATGTGGCCGAGCACGATGAACTCGAGGCCAAAGACGGCTCCAGCCACGGGAGTCCCGAAGACCGATCCGAAGCCGCCCGCGACGCCCGCCGCAAGCAACTGTCGTCGCACGCGCTTGCTGACGCCGAGACGATGCGAAACCCAGTCGGTGATGCTGGCGCCCATCTGGACGGCGGTCCCTTCGCGACCCGCGCTGCCACCGAAGACGTGCGTGAGCACCGTGCCGATGAGCACCATCGGCGCCATGCGGAGCGGGATCTCTGGACCTTCGTCGTGGATCGTATCGATGATGAGGTTGTTGCCGCCTTGGATCGAGTCGCCGAAGCGTTCGTAGATCCAACCGATCACCAGCCCGGCGATGGGCAAGGCGTAAACGATCCCCTCGTGGCCCGTCCGAAACGCGGTCGCCAGCTCGAGCAGCCACAGAAAGAGCGCCGAGGCCGCCCCGCACACCACACCGACGAGGCAGCCGAAGAGGATCCACTGTCCAAGCGCCGCTAAACGATGGCGCACGCCGAGAGGCATCGGGTTGGTCGACGACGAGACTGCGACATCGAGCCTTCGCTGTCAAGGGCGCGAAGGCTCACGGCACGCGCCCACGTTCAGCGCGAAAGCTGGGATCTGAAGCGGGCTACATCGTGACCTGTCGATAGACGAAGTCACCCGAGTCGGTCACCGTGTGGGTGGCATCCGACGCGGCTGCCTTGTGGCAGCCGACACAGATGGTACTCGCGGCGCCTTCCGAGCCGAGGCCATCAGCGACAACGCCCTTGTCATTGTGCGGAGCCATGCTGTCGAGCGGGACGCGCTCATACCAGTACCAGCTCGCGCCGCCGTCGCTGGTGGCCTTCGTCTTGACCGCGACGGCATAGCCGACGATCTTGGAAGTTGCGTCGAGCAACTCCTTCACGGACGCGGAGCCGACAGGACGTTCGGCCATTCCTGCGTCACCACTCGAGTATCCAGCGGTCAAGTCATTGGAACAGATTCGGTTCTGGCCGTGCGG
>JBBSDY010000412.1:0-4671 GCA_038240245.1 Polyangiales bacterium | reverse complement strand
CGCGATCCAAGCCGCCCTGGCGAGTTCGTCTGGAGCGAGCTCGTGACGACGGACCACGAATCGGCGTTCCGCTTCCACAGCACACTCTTCGGATGGGAAAAGATCCGGGATTTCGACATGGGCCCCATGGGCAAGTACCTCATCTACGGCGTGGGCGGCAAAGAGCTCGGAGGAATGTTCACCGAGGCGAAGGCCGCGACGCCGCCCCTGTGGCTTTACTACGTGAGGGTCGCAGATCTCGATGCAACCCTCGAGCGAGCGACATCGAGAGGCGGACGAGTGATCAACGGACCCATGCAGGTGCCCGGCGGCGCGCACATCGCACAGCTCACCGATCCGCAAGGGGCCGCTTTCGCGTTGCTCGAAGACCCGCGCGACGCTCCGCCCTGAGATCGACGCGTGGGTGCAAGGAGTGTACGTTCGCGCCATGCAGTGGCAACCTTGGCTGCCGTGCTCGTCCGAGCACCCATGGCCGAGGCCGATCCCGTCATGTCGCTGGCCCTCGAGCCGGCGCCGGCGGGCGATCCCGGGATCGCCATCGAGCGTGCGGCGGTACGCGGTGACCACCTTCTGTCGGTGCGATTTCTGGTCGACATCGCCAGCCGACCGCTCGTGGTGCTCAATCGGATCGGGGAGGCCGACACCGTTGTCGACAGCCAATTCTGGTTTCACGCGCTCGCGACCTACACACTCGCAACGCGTTTCGCGATCCACCTGGACCTGCCCTTCCTTCTCAACCAGGGCGAGGGCGACCATCCGAGAACGGGTCGAGCCGCGCCTCCGCCCGATGGGCCCATCGCTTTTGGCGATGTGAGACTCGGAGTCCGATGGAGCTTGCTCAATCCCGCCGCGCGCTCCCGGCGTCGGTATGATCTGGCCATCGGCATCAACGCATGGCTCCCCACCGGCAATGAAGCCTATGCGAGCGACGGCGCATTGCGCGGCGCCGCGGGGCTCTTGATGGATGGCGACGCCTATGGCTTTTACTGGGCGGCGAACGCAGGCGTGAAAGAGCGGCCTCCTGTGAAGCTCGGCTTCGCGTCCCCCCTTTACGGTGGCTCTTCGCTCACCCTCGCAACTGCGGCGGGCGTGTTTCTCGATCACCGGCACTCGATCACGCTCGGGCCCGAGCTCGCCGTCGAGACGGCGTTAGCGGGGTCGAGTCCTTTTGTCCCGAACGGGACGGTCGCCCACTTGCTGTTCGGCGCGCATTATTTTCCGTCCGATGGACCGCTCGAAGTAGCGGTCGCCGCCGGACCTGACTTGGCGCGCGGTCCTGGCAGCGCCGACTATCAGGTCGTTCTTCTTTGCGGCATGGTCCCCGAGCGCGCACTGTTGATCCCTCTCGATCGGGATCACGATGGCATTCTCGACGCGGACGACGCGTGCATCTCCGTCCGTGGTATCCACTCCGACGATCCCGAGAAGAACGGCTGTCCCCCGGTGACCGATACCGATAGCGACGGCATTGCCGACAGCGACGATGCCTGTCCAACCGCCTTTGGCCCCCGATCGCCCGATCCCAAGCTGAACGGCTGCCCTCCGTCGCACGACACTGACGGCGACGGCGTGCCGGACAGCGAGGATGCCTGCCCCCTCGAGCCCGGCGTCCCTCCCCCGGAAGGAAACGGCTGCCCCGCGCAGGCGAAGGCCGAGCTCGATGCCGAACAGATCGTGATCTCGCAAAGAATCGTTTTCGAGACGGGCAGCGCGGTCCTTCTCCCGGAGAGTAGCGACATCCTGGGCGAGGTGGCGCGGTTGCTCAAGGAGCACCCCGAGATCGAGTTACTCGAGGTGCAAGGGCACACCGACGAGCGCGGCACGGTGGATTTCAATCGCAAGCTCTCGCAAGATCGCGCGGCGAGCGTGGTCACCTGGCTCGTCCAGCAAGGCATCGCACGCAAGCGCTTGCAGGCACGCGGCTATGGTCGCGACCGGCCCATTGCCGACAACGGCACCGACGAGGGAATGCAGAAGAATCGGCGCGTCGAGTTCCACGTCGTGCGCTCGCAGGCCGTTCCCAAGTCCGAGTGACGTCAGCGCACGTCGGGTGGAACGTATCCGCAGTCCACGAACGAGAGCGTCGTGTCGACTCGAAAGTGCGAGGCGGTGGTGTGCCGTTCGGCGTGAAAAAGCTCGAGCGGATAGACATTGCCTGGTTGCAAGCCGAGCGAGGCCGCCGAGGCGTCGACGTCGAGGGTGCCGCTTGCCGCAGGATGCAGGCCGCCCAGATCGATGGCGAGCTTGCCGTTGATGAAGACCCAGAGGTCATCGTCTCCGGTGAAGCTGAACCTTTCGCCGCCCTGGTAGCGGAAGGTCGTGTGAAGCTCTGTGGTGAATCCGAAGTTGTGCTTCTGCCCGTCCTCTCCCACGCCGGAGTTGCCCCACCCCACGTTGTCGAGGGGGAAGAACAACTGGCTGTCGAAGGTGTCGATGCGACCGTCAGAGCTCGGGGCGAAGGCCAAATAGACAAGATAGGGTTGGTTCACCCCGTCGGTAAACCGGTACCACTGGTCGAATTTCTCTTGGCTCGTCGTCTCTTGACCGTAGGGGCACGCCGAGGGCTTAGGGTTTGCCTCGCAGAGCGAGGTGTAGACGGGTTTTGCGTCGCTGCCCAGCTCGGCACCGACCAGACCCGTGGTGGGCTTCGCACCGCCGTAAGACTCGAAGTCCGGATGACCATCGGGCTCGCGCAGGCCGCGGAAATCCCGCACGACTCCAATGAGAACGTCGCAGCCCTGCCCTCCGTTGTCTCCCGCGCCTGCGTCCGCCACGCCCGCACCGGTGATGGGGGGACCGAGCTTGTAGCCCCCCGTGTTGGCGCGCACGAAACCCGGCGGGAGCGGAGTCGCCGCGTCATTGGGGGGCACCTTGATCGGTCCGGCGTCGAAAGTGGGATCGTAGCCGTAGCTGCTCAAATCGACACCGCCGCCGCAGCCGACACCGATGAGCAGGGCGAACAGCGTGCTGACGGGCCGCATGGGCTTGGTGACGGAACGCACGGGCTTTTCGAGCCCAAATCCTTTCTGCGCCACTAGCACTGGAGTAAGCAAAAGCACCCTTGCGAATAACAAGGCGCGAGAGGACCGTCAAACGGCCCATCGCAGGGAATTGCGAACGCTCTCGGCTCGTCTTACGTTTCGAGGCCGTGATGAAAACACTCATTTTGCTTGGTTCGCTGGCTCTTGCAGTGCTGTCAGGCTGTGGCGGAGCGTCCGCGCAACAGTCGGCCTCCGCTCCCGACTCCGAGAGCGTGGCGCCGCCGCCACCGCCGCCGCCGGCTCCACCCCCCGACTTCAACGGCGCCGCACAAGCACCCGCTTCGTCTCAGGCTCCGCCTCCTTCGACGTCACCCGCAGTGCCGGCCACCGGGCAGTCCGGGCCGTTACCTCCACTGCCCTCGTCCGCGCCGCAAGACGTCTCGGCTTCTGCGCAGCCCGGGCTCGCCCCCACGCCTCCCACGTACCAAGAGGTTCCACCCGCCGAGTCGCAATGGGTCTATTCGTATCCGACGGGTCAGTGGGTCTTCACCTCGACCTATGGTTGGATCTGGGTGCCCGCAGGCGCCGCGCCCGAATCGGTGGAGGGTGTCCCTTATGTCTATCTCTACACGCCTTCCCACGGGTGGACCTGGTACGTCTCGCCGTGGGGGGGCGGGCGCTATCACTATGGAGTATGGGTTCGGCATCCCTGGCTCCCGCGCGGCCACGCATGGGTCGCTCATCCGCACGTGGTGGTGCGCATCGGCGGCGGCCATCGCCGCAGGTGGTAACGAGTCGGCCGCGATTGGCTGGGGGAGCTTTGACGTCTTCGATAGGTATTTAGGCGCAGAGAAGCATCGAGAGCACGGCGCGATCCACATTTCCACCCGTCACCACCGCAACTCGCCGTTGACCCGATACGAGCCGGAGCGCGGCGACCGCCACCGCACCCGCGCCTTCCACCACCAGCTTCTCGCGCGTGGCCAGATCGACGACGGTGCGGCGAACTTCCTCCTCGGTGACGACCACGATGTCGTCCAGCACCTCGCGGCAGATCCTCGACGTCAGCTCGCCAGGGACACGCACCGCAAGCCCGTCGGCAATCGTCGCCTTCGGCTCGGCGCCCTCGAGCCCCGCCAGGTGACGTCTCATCGCATCGACGCCAGCGATCTGAGCGCCGACCACGCGCACTCCACGCGCCCGCAGGGCCAGGCCCACCCCGGCGGCCAGACCGCCTCCCCCGATGGGCACGACGACGACATCGGGATGCTCGCCTTCCAGCTCGCGTCCGACCGTCCCCTGGCCGGCGATCACATAGGGATCGTCGAAGGGGTGGACGAATCTCCAGTCGTTCTCTGACGCGAGCTGGCGCGCAAGCTCGGAGCACGCTTCGAACGAGTCGCCGTGCAAGATCACCTCGGCGCCCAGGTCGCGTGCCCCTTGGACCTTCGCGATCGGTGCACCACGCGGCACGACGACAGTGGCGCGAAGGCCGAAGTGCCGCGCCGCCCACGCGATCCCTTGGCCATGGTTGCCCGCCGACGCGGCGATCAACGCACGGCGGTCACCCCGCTCGATCTGCGCCGCCACGGCGTTGAGCGCGCCGCGGACCTTGTAAGCGCCGGTCACTTGCAGATTCTCCAGCTTGAGCAGGGCCCGGTAGCGGGTGCAGTAGTGATGTGGCGTCGGG
>JBBSDY010000411.1:0-4671 GCA_038240245.1 Polyangiales bacterium | reverse complement strand
GTCATGCAAGCCCTCGGCTGGCGCAGTGAGGGTCGCTATCTGCCGCTCATGGATGACATTGCATCGGTCGCCTATTGGTACCAAAGCGAGCCGCACGGCGCGTTCCCCGAGCTCGGAAGTCGCGACGATCTCGAGGTGATCTAGACCCAGTCCGCTTCGCCGGAGCATGTGTTCCGCCTGGCCGGCCAGTTGGAGCGGGCGGATGGCCGCTTCGATGATCGATCTGACAGAGAGATTCTGCCGCAGTAGTACTAGGATGGCGGCCCATGCTGAGCTTGGCGACGGAGATCTATCGTGGCACGCGCAAAAAGCACGATCTGCTCTTCAACCTCTACGTGATGCGTCCCATCGCGGCGCTGGTCGTGGCGCTCGCCTCCAGAACGCCGGTGACGCCCAACCAGCTGACGCTGCTCAATCTCTTCATCTTCGTCGTGGCCGCTGCCCTGCTACCGTTGCTACCGACACTGCAAGGGGGGCTTGTGGCGATCGCCGTGCTCGAGCTGAGCTACTGCTTCGACTGCGCCGACGGCATGCTCGCCCGCCACCGCAAGACCGCCTCGAAGGCGGGACACCTTTTCGACTTCTTCACCGACGAGCTGAAGGCCGTGCTGCTCGTCTCGGCATTGTCAGTACGCCTTTTTCGCACGGGAGGGGTCGGCATCGACGCCACATCGTGGCCGCCCGGCGCCATGGAATTTCTCTTCGGCGGCATCGCCGGCGCCGTGATCGTCGCCTCGGCCATCTCGCTAACCAACTTCGTGCGACATCCCGAGATCAGCGGACGTCCAGCGACGGTCGAGGCGCACTATGAGACGGTCGACAGCCGCGCTCCCGCGTCTCTCGTGGGGCGAGCCGCCCACGCCGTCACCACATTTCTACGTTTTCTCAATCACTACCCCAGTCACATCTGGCTGTTCGCAGCGCTGAGTCGGCTGGACGTTTTTTTCTGGATGTACCTCGGTTTGAATCTGCTCTACCTCGGCAGGGGGTGGCTGGGGCTCATCGTCCGTTTTGGGCGACCGTCGGGGTGAAGTAAGGTCGATCGCGCCCGGGGCCTGCTGCCGCTACCCAATCGTGCTGCAAAGTTGAAACACGAAAGACACAAAAAGGGTGGTATTCTGCCCGCTCGCGTCATGGACGATCTCGAGCAACTCGCCCACTGTCATGCCCTCTACTGGGCCGAGCTGGTTTGGGGCGGGTTTCTCTCGCGCCGGCACGAAGCACCTTTCGACTGGCCGGGGAGCGTCGAGCAGGCGCGTCTCCTGGTGGCCGTCTCTTCCAACGGATCGCTCGAGAAGAACCACTGCGAGAAGCTCGTCGACATCGTTCAGCACCGCGCCCGCTTCTTGTGGCAAGAGTTTCGAAGCTTCACTGAGATTGTTCCCGGTTCGGGAACCATGGACCCGTGACGGCTGTCTAGCTCGCAGATGAACGTCGGATTCTTCGAAGCCCAGCTCGATCTGTACGCGATCCTCGGTGTCGCTCCCACCGCAGCGCCTCTCGAAATCCGGGCGGCCCACCGCCGGCTCGCGTTTCGACTTCACCCCGATCGCGTCAGGGGTGACCGGCGCCGCGCCGAGCGCCACCTGAAACTCGTCAATCTCGCGGCGAGCGTGCTGCTGCACGACGCGGCCCGGGCGCGCTACGACGAGCTGCGTCGCAAGGCCAGGCAAGGGCGTCTGCACGATCCGCGCACGCGCGGACCACAGTCAAGACCGAGCGCTCGCGATCGAAGCCGCTCGGCAGCCTACCGCGCACGATCGGCACGTCCCCAGCGCTGGCGCACGCCCACGCGTATCGCGCCCGGCGCGCCGCTCGGAGATACCTTCCTGCGACGTCTGGTGTGGGCGGCGTCGCTCGCCACGATGCTGCTCGCGTGTGTCACCGAGCGCAGCCGAACCGATGCCGCCGCCTTACAAGCGCGGCTTCGCGCCCGCGCAGCCGAGCCCATCGCCTACGCCGCCGACTATCCCCCCTGCCCGGTCCGTTACGCGATCTCCCGCGCCGAAGAGCGCTAGGGAACGAGCACGATCTTGCCGACGTTCTTGTGCTCGTGCATGCGGCGATGGGCGTCGGCAACCGCGGAAAACTTGAACACCTGGTCGATCGTCGGCTTGATCTTGCCCTCACGATAGAGCCCGAGCAGGGCGTCGATCTCGGCGGTGAGCATCTCCATCTGGCCCCAAAGGTGGCCAACGTTGACCCCGGCCACCGCACGGTTGTCGCCCATGAGCGATAGCGGCGAAAAGCGGGGAATCTCGAGATAGCTTTTCGCGATGTGAAAGAGGCTGCGCTTCTCGCCCTGGGCGATGTTGGCAAAGCCGTACGCGATCAGCATGCCCACCGGCCCCAGCAGGTCGTACCCCTTCTTCCAGTCCGCACCACCCAGCGCGTCGAGGATGATGTCGACCCCTTGCCCCTGCGTCAGGCGCTTCACCTCGGTGGCGTAGTCGGCGGAGCGGTAGTCGATGGTGTGGTCGCACCCCTGCTGTTGCAAGAAAGCATGCTTCGAAGCCGACGCCGTTCCGAAAACGACGACATCGGGAACCGTGCGGCAGAGCTGAAGCGCCGCGAGCCCCACGCCACCGGCAGCCATGTGCACGAGCACCCGCGCATGAGGTCGCAGGTGAGCCACGCGAAAGAGCATGTGGTACGCCGTCACGTAGACGACGGGAAGCGCTGCGCCCTCTTCGAACGACATGCCCTGCGGCATGGGACGCGTCTGGCCCGCGGGCACGCACAGCGTATCGGAATGCCCACCGAATCGCGTAAGCGCGACGACCGACGTGCCGATGCCAGGCTCGGTCACGCCGTCCCCCAAGGCATCGATCACGCCTGAAGCTTCGTAGCCGACGACGCAAGGCGGCTTGGGCGCGTCCGGGTAGAGCCCCGCGCGCGCCATGAGCTCGGCGAAGTTGAGACCGCACGCTCGCACGCGAACGCGCACCTCGCCAGGTTTCGGAATGGGATCGGGCTGCTCGCGAATCTCGAGGACGCCCGGGCCCCCGTACTTTTTAATCCAGATGGCACGCATGCCGACGAGCCTACCCTCGGCCCCGGTGTCCACGCCACGCGATCTCTCGGCCAGAACGCACGTCGAAGGTCGGACCTCGAAGCTACTTGTGACGGTGGTGGGTCTTCTTCTTCGGCGGCGGCGGCGGCGCGGGCGGGGGCTTCTTGGTCGCTGCCGGCTTGGCCTCGGCGATGGGCGGCGCCGGCAACGCAGGGCGCAGAGCGCCAGGTACGGGAGCGACCTGCGAGGCCGTGCCTACGCCGGCGGGGTTGGCGCTGTCGGCGGGCGCCTCGGTGGGCTCGGGGGCCGCGACGGAATCGGCGGCAACCGGAGGGTGGGTCGGTCGATCTGCGGACGCCGTCGCCGGTGCGTCGAGCGATGCCGCTGCGGGAGGTATCGCGATGGCGGTGCTCGCCTGCTCCCCGCCCGCATCGACGCCCGCCAAGATGGTTGGCAAGCCGGTGACCTTGCCTTGGGACACGAACCAGTAGCCCCCCGCCGCCAGCGCTCCCAAGACCACGACCCATCCGACCTTCGAGAAGCTTCGGGGGCGGCGCGCTCCGAAGGACGCCGAGTCGTGGGCCGCGGTGAGCGACGTGGGAACCTTGCTCAAGGCGATGGTGTCGGCGTGCGCAACGCCCGTCGCCTCGCCATCGTCGAACGACAATCGCACCGAGGCCGCCGACACCCCGGCGATCGCCTGGTAGGCATCGCGAATCGCCTGCTGCATGCTGCGCGCGTTCGCCCAGCGGTCTTCTTTGTTGAACGCGAGCGCCTTGTCGACCACTTGGAGCACCGGGATCGGCGCCGTGGGCACCAGCGTCGCGATGGGCGGCGCGGGCTGCGTCATCGCCGCGAGGAGCTGCTCGTTGACGGTCTCGGCGACGTGCACGACCCTGCCGGTCAGAAGCTTGAACATCGTGGCGCCCACCGCCCAGAGATCGGTGCGCGCGTCGACCTCGTCCCAGCGGGCGCGGGCCTGCTCGGGCGCCATGTACGCGGGAGTTCCCATGGTGCTTCCCGAACGGGTGTTGCTGGTCTGCGCCGAGTACTCCCGGATGCGCGCGATGCCGAAGTCGAGGAGCTTCACCGCGCCGCCACGGGTCAAGAAGATGTTGTCGGGTTTGATGTCGCGGTGGACGATGCCTCGCTCGTGCGCCGATGCCAGCACATCGAGCACCTGATCGGCGATGAGCAGGATCTCCTCGATGACCAGCGAGCGAGCCTTGCGCTCGAAACGATGGGCCAGCGTCTCGCCGTCGAGCAGCTCCATGACCAGAAACACCGCGCCGTCCTCGGTGGTGTCGTCGTCGCTCACCTCGACAGCGCCCGGATGCTCGACCTTGTTGGCGGCGCGCCCCTCTTTGAGAAAGCGGTCGCGCACTTCGGGATCGATCGAGAGCTCGGCGTGGAGCATCTTGATCGCCACCTTCTTGCCATTGTTGAGGTGGGTGGCCGAGTACACCGCCGCCATGCCACCTACACCTACCAACGATTCGAGCCGCCACTTGGATTTCAGCGTGGCCCCGACGCGCTGCCTGGCGCGCGCCGTGATCGGATCGTTCGGATCGTCCATCCCTCCTCGCCAGCGTACTACCGGTCCGCTGAACGGGCGAGCGATTCGGCTTTTTCGGCGAGATCTGCCTGCTTGGGCTACG
>JBBSDY010000410.1:0-4672 GCA_038240245.1 Polyangiales bacterium | reverse complement strand
CAAGTCCGACCTGACCTTCACCGACTTCGCGAGCCGTATGGCGCGTTCCCAGGTCGGGATCGAGCTGGGCATTCGAACGCGGCTCCTGCCGTTGTTTTTTGGAAAAAACCGCGCCTGGATCGAGCGTTTCTTGCTGGCGGCCCCCGATTTCACGACGCTCGGTCTCAAACATTTTGCGGGGCGCCGCCTACCCCGCAAGAAGATCGCGCGCACCGCCCTCTCTGCGGCATGGCACGTCGCGCGCGAAGCAAGATACACTGGCTGAAATGATTCATAGCCTCGTGGTGTCGACGTCCGCCCGAAGAGTTGCCGTGTGCTGCGCGATGGCGTGGTCCGTGTCCTGCGGGGGAGCGGCCACCGCGCCGCCCGCTGCACCGCCCGCGGTTCCACCGCCGCCGACTCCCGCGCTCGTCGCCACGTCCGACGCATCCGATGCGACCGAGCCAAGCTACCTGGTGGGAATCGTCCGCTGGAAAAACCCGCAGGCAACGCTCGACACCATCAACCGCTGGACGGGCCTGAAGCTGCCGAGCGCCACGCTCGCCGCCGAGCTTCTCGACAAGGGGCTGGCCGACGTTCTGGCGTTCGACGCACCAGTCGACGCCGTGGTCGCGCTCGATCCCAAGGCCAACGACTTCGCCCCGATCACGGCCTTCTCGGTCGGTGTTCGTTCGCTCGAAGAGGCGAGACGAGCCGCTCAGGCGATGGGATCGGTCACCGAGGTGCGCCCCGGCGAGTACAAGGTGAGCCTGCATCACGGCAAGCGAAAGGGCGACAAGCCATTTTGCATCTTGCGAGCGGCGGTGGGCGTCGCTCCGGCGCGCGTCGTATGCGGAGGCCGGGAGCGCGAGGTGAATGCACTCTCGGCGTACATGGCGCGCACCCTCCCCACGCGAAGCTTTGGCAGCTCCGACTTGCACGTCGAGCTTCACGCGCCTCCGGCCATGCAGCTCTACGGAACTTTGCTCAACGGCCTTTTGCGCGGAGGAACGATCGCTTCGCGGAGCAAGCTCGAGATCGGTGAGCCGGCGTTCGATCGGGCCGTCGACGCTGCAGCCAGCGGAGTATCCGAAGAATTGATCGCTCTCGCCGGCGATCTCGACACCCTCACGATCGACGCCTCGGTCGCACCCGATCAGGCGAATGCGAACGTGGCGCTGCGCATGAAAAGCCAGCAATCGTGGACGGTGGGCACGATGGCCAACCAGGGTACGCGTGCAGCGCCCCCGCCGCCGATGTTTTGGCATCTGCCGGCCAACGCCGCGACGGCCGGATACCAGTACCAGGCCGATACACATCGCTTCGACGCCATCCGCCACACGTTGAGCGATTTGCTCGACGGCTGGCTCGCGCACGAGGGAGTGCCTCTTGCAGACCGCGCACCGCTCACCGCCGTGCTGAGCGACAAGAACACGTCCGATTCGCCGTGGGTCAATGCGAGCGGGCCGTTTGCATCTTCGGAGCAACCGCCCGCCAAAAAGGTCGCGCCACCTGGCGACGCCGTCCAGGCGGCCATCGACAACGCGGGCTGGTATCTCATCGGCGTCGGTGCGCCCAACCAGGTCGCCGACTCGTTGAAGAGCGTGGCCGCTGCAATCAACCGCCCCAAGATTCAAGCGCTGGCCAGAAGCAAGATCGCGAGCCTCGCAAGCTCGACCGATGCAGCGCAGGTCGTCAAGCCGGCAGGTCCCGTCCTGACGATGAGGTCGGTGCCGCCACCGCGCGAGCTGCGCAAGGGCAGTCTGGACTTCGAGCTGGCGATCGCGCGCGATGTGTTGCCGGGCGCACCGGCCGTCGCGACGACGAAGAGCAAGGCGAAGCCCGCACCGCTCACCCCGCTCAAGCTTCATGTGATGGTCGTGCCCGAGGCGGGACAGACGTGGATCGCGCTGGGTGGCGACCGCGCGCAGCTCGTCAAAACGCTGCTCGGCTCGGTGGAAGGTGCGCCCGAATCCGGAACGCTGGCGACGCGACAAGATCTCGGCACGTTGAAGAACGGCAAATTCGTGGCCGGCAGCTTCCTCACCATCGAGTCGTTCTTGCACTCGTGGATCAATGTCATCGCTTCGCGCGACGAAGAGACCGCCCGCAAAATGCAGGAAACGCGCTCGATGCTGAGCGGAGCTCCCAACAAGGGCAAGACGCCTCTTTTCATCACCGCCGACGTCACCCCCGCCGACGGCATGACCTATGCGGTTCACGTGGACGTCCCCAAGGGCTACATCGACGATGTCATCGTCCTCATCGCCAGCATCTCCATGTCCGGCCTGGCGCATCCGTAAAGCCAGCATCTCGATGGTGCGGACTTGCACGTCCGTCAAAGAGGGAGAGAACCGCCAAGGCGCCACGCTCGATGTGCGGACTTGCACGTCCGTTCAAGAGGGAGAGAACCGCCAAGGCGCCACGAGTTTGGGGCGAACAACTGGGCCGAAACAAAAACCTTGGCGCTCGTGGCGTCTTGGCGGTTCATCTGTTCCGATGATCACGGAAATGCAGTGAACAGGTCGCTCAGATCCCGGGCGGTGGCGGCGTCGCCGATCGCCGTGCCTGCGACGCCGAAGATCTTCTGCATCGTGAGAACCATCGAGCTGTGCGTGTAGTAGTAGTCGGCGCCCTTGGTATCCTTGTAGTTGACCTTCGCGAACGGCGAGGCCACGAGCATTCCAATCGGCCCGTCGCCGCCGGAGCCTTCGTCCCACGTCACGATGAGCGCCGAGTGAGAATAGACCGCCGCGTTGTGGTTGGGGCTGGCGCTGTTGACGATGGGGTCGATGTTGAGCTGGAGCCACGCATCGGCCGCCGCAGGCGTCCCGTCGTGCATGTCGTGATCCTGGTTGGGCGTGATGAAGTTGTAGCGCGCGACGTTGCCGGCCTTGAGGTCGGGAAGAAACTGCGAGAACGGCTTGTGGTGCGCGATGCAATACGCATTGGTCTTCGACGGCGGGGTTCCCACCACGTCGTCGAAGAACACGAACGGATCGTGCTTGGCCTGAAAACCCCCGCCGCTCGAGATGGGACACTGTCCGGCGGTCATGTCCTCCTGGTAGCTCATCCACGAAACGCCGGCGGCATCGAGCAGCTTGGTGAGGTGCACAGCGCCCTTCACTTGATTTTTCGTGGGGTCGTCGTCGTTGGTCGAGCAATTGGGAGCAGGAGCGGTGAGACAAAAGTTTTTGGCCGCCTCGAGCCAGATGTAGTTGGGCTCGCTGGGGTGGTTGCCCTTGGGGTTCCAGTATTGCTCGCTGTGCGCCCCAATCTGCTGCAGTTGGGTGATGTACGGGAGCGCGCGCACCTGCGACCAGCTGTGATTCTCCTCGAGCACGATGAAGACGTTCTTGATGTTCGCGCTGCCTCCGTCGGAAACGACGACCGGGCTCGCATCGGACCCCGTCGACGCGTCGGTCACGGCGCTGCCCGCGCCGCCGGCCACAGAGGCCCCCCCCGGCCCGTTGGAACCCGCCTGCCCGTTCACACCTCCGGAGCCGTCGGAGCCAGCCGATCCCGAGCTGCTACCGGCGGCTCCCACGTGGTCTCCCCCGCCTCCGCTGGTAGCGGAAGCGCCGCCCGAGCCAGCCGGCGCGGCGGTGCCCGTCGAGCTATCGCCACATCCGAGAAACCCGGTGAAGATCAATGCGCAGGCACAAGAGAGCAAACCGGTGATGGAGCGCGTCATGTTCGACCTCGCTTGCAGAAGGACCTGCTGCAATCTTACCGCTTCTTCGCCGCAGCCGCGACTATCCCGCCGGGGCTCGCGGCGGTCATTGAGATGAGGACGGGATTCGTGCCGTCCGCTAAGCGAGCGTAGGTCGGATCATCTCGCCCCAATGCACCCCCTGCGAATCGATGAGGCCTCCGAGGTCGGCAGCGAACGCTGCCGGCCGAGGGCACCCGCGGATCCCCCACAGGATGCCTACTGCGAATCGCGCAAACACTTCCCGCGCAGCCGCCCCCAGCAGCCGCGACGTAATGGGAGGTGAGGACGGGATTCGAACCCGCGTATAACGGTTTTGCAAACCGTTGCCTAACCACTTGGCTACCTCACCGAAACTGCTTGATTCTATAGCACCTTCTACGCCGGGCCCGATGGCGAGTGCGAATGCTTCGGACGGGGAGATTCCTGCCCCGACTCGACGTCCAGGTCAAGGCGGATCGCTCGACGGCTCGCGCGATCGCCGGCCAGTCCACCGACCGAGCCTGTCGCGCAGCACGACTCCCGCCCCGCCGTCACCTCGCCGATCAACAAGGCGAGCAATCTGCAACGCAATCGTCACCAAGATCAAGCCCGCCCATTTGATCAACGTAAAATAGCCGATCGCGCCGGCGAGGAGGCGGGGCTCTGACGGATAAAGAGCAAGCAGCGTGAGAATGCCCGTCGTCTCGAGGAGGTCAGCGGCGCCCGGCGCGTAGATCATCCAGCCCACCGAGCCTGGCAATCGCCACCGCTCGGCCAAGGCGCGCAACAGCAGGGTGTAGGCGACGATGAAGCCGAGATCGATGCGCGTGCCCCAAAGGTGAGTGGCTCCTTTCGGCCGCTCGGCCGGGCCGTCCTGCCACTGGCCGTAGAGCCCGAGCATGACGTTGCCGCGATTCCAAAGTCCGGCGCCCATATGTGTCTGCTGGCCCTTGAGCGGCTCAGCGAGCAATTGCCCGGGGCGGGCGAAGGCGAGGTCCT